>NZ_JBHTMX010000016.1:0-31270 GCF_042679725.1 Methylopila musalis | reverse complement strand
GGCGACGGGGCGGGCTTCGGCGGCGTCACGGCCGGACCCTCGCGGGCTGGACGGGGGTCGCGGCTTGCGAGGCCGGCGCCGGCGCGTGCGGCCGCAGCAGCAGGAACAGGGTCACGGCGAGGAAGGCCACATAGACCGCGGCTTCGCCGACCGTCGGCGCGTCGTGGTAGTTGAACAGGCCCGCCAGCACCGCCCCGACCGGGCTCGACACGGGCAGCACGCCGGTCAGGTCATAGGCCAGCGTCTGCAGGAGGTTCCACAGGCCCGCCTCATGGAGCTGCCGCACGACGCCTGCGAGCAGCCCAGCGGCCACGATCAGGATCAGCACGCCGGTCCAGCGGAAGAAGCGGCGCAGATCGATGCGCGCCCCGCCGTGGAAGATGGCGTAGCCCACCGCGACCGACACGGCGACGCCCGCAAGCGCTCCAAGCGCCGCGCCGGGTCCAGGGCTCTGCTGCACGATCGCGAGCAGGAAGAAGATCGATTCGAGCCCCTCGCGGGCGACCGCGAAGAAGGCCATCGCCACCAGCCCCCAGGCGCCGGAGCCGGTGGCGAAGGCCTCGTCCACCGAATGCCGCAGATCGGAGGCGATGGTCCGCGCCGCCTTGCGCATCCAGAACACCATGCCGGTGAGCAGGCTCGCCGCCACCAGCCCGACCAGCGCCTCGAACAGCTCCTGCGTCTTCTGGGGGAACTCGGCGCTGGCGAACTCCAGCGCCGCGCCGACCGCGAACGAGGCCGCCACCGCCAGCAGCACGCCGATCCAGATCGCCGGAAGCCAGCCGTCGCGGCCGGTCTGGCGCAGATAGCTCGCGATGACGCCCACGATGAGCGCCGCCTCGAGCCCTTCGCGCAGCATGATCAGAAAGGGTGCGAGCATCGAACGCCGAACCGGGACAGGGAGACCTGACCGCAGCTATGCGCCGCCGCGCTTAAGCCCGCAAGTTTTTGTTATTACTTTGAAATTTATCTAAACATGGCGATTTTGGGGCAGATGGGGAGCGGCGGCGTCGGCCCGCCCGGACGCCTTGAGGGCCGGCCCGACCACTCCCCTCACCCGTCGTTCCTGGGCGTGTTCGCGAGCGTCCAGCAGGCTTCGAAAACGACGAGAGGCCGGGTCTTGCGGCCCGGCCTCTCGCGGATGTGGTCGTGGATCGCGTTTGAGCCTCAGAGGCCCTTCACGATCGCCTCGGTGACCTTCTTGGCGTCGCCGAACAGCATCATGGTGTTGTCGCGGAAGAACAGCTCGTTCTCCACGCCGGCGTAACCCGCCGCCATGCCGCGCTTGATGAAGAGGACGGTGCCCGCCTTCTCCACGTCGAGGATGGGCATGCCGTAGATCGCCGAGGTCTTGTCGGTCTTCGCCGCCGGGTTGGTGACGTCGTTCGCGCCGATGACGAAGGCCACGTCCGCGCCCGAGAACTCGGAGTTGATGTCCTCGAGCTCGAACACCTCGTCGTAGGGCACCTGGGCCTCGGCGAGCAGGACGTTCATGTGGCCCGGCATGCGGCCCGCCACCGGATGGATGGCGTACTTCACCTCGACGCCCTCCTCCTTCAGCTTGTCGGCCATTTCACGCAGCGCGTGCTGGGCCTGCGCCACCGCCATGCCGTAGCCCGGCACGATGATGACCTTGGACGCGTTCTTCATGATGAAGGCCGCGTCGTCGGCCGAGCCCTGCTTCACCGGCCGCTGTTCGCCGCCGCCCGCGCCGCCGGAGCCCGCCGCGGCGTCGCCGCCGAAGCCGCCGAGGATCACGGAGATGAAGCTCCGGTTCATGCCCTTGCACATGATGTAGGACAGGATCGCGCCGCTTGAGCCCACCAGCGCGCCGGTGATGATGAGCGCCAGATTGCCGAGCGTGAAGCCGATGCCGGCCGCGGCCCAACCCGAGTAGGAGTTGAGCATCGACACGACCACCGGCATGTCCGCGCCGCCGATCGGGATGATGATCAGGAAGCCGAAGGCGAGCGAGGCTAGGACGATGAGCCAGAACACGAAGTGGCTCTCGGTGACCACGAACACCACGCCGAGCACCACGATCAACGCGGCGAGGCCGATGTTGATGATGTGGCGCATGGGCAGCAGGATCGGCTTGCCGGACATGCGTCCGTCGAGCTTGGCGAAGGCGATGAGCGAGCCCGTGAAGGTGATCGCGCCGATCGCGACGCCGAGCGCCATCTCGACCAGGGACTGGCCGTGGATGTGGCCCACCGCGCCGATGCCGAAGGCTTCGGGCGCGTAGAGGGCGGCGGCCGCCACCAGCACGGCGGCGAGGCCGACGAGCGAGTGGAAGGCGGCCACCAGCTGCGGCATCGCCGTCATGGCGATGCGCTTGGCGGTGAGGGCGCCGATGGCGCCGCCGACGCCGAGGCCGAGGATCACCAGCAGCCAGCCGCCCACGCCGTGGGGCGGGGAGACGAACAGCGTGGTCAGGATCGCGAGCGTCATGCCCGCGATGCCCATGGTGTTGCCGCGCCGGGAGGTCGCCGGGCTCGACAGACCCTGCAGCGACAGGATGAAGAGGACGCCGGCGATGAGGTAGAGGATCTGGACGATGTCGGTCATCGCTGGTCGTCAGCCCTTCTTCTTGTACATGCTGAGCATGCGCTGGGTGACGAGGAAGCCGCCGAAGATGTTGATCGAGGCGAGCACCAGGGCGACGAAGCCGAAGCCGCGCGCCCACCAGGGGCCCGAACCGCCGGCCAGATCGACGCCGACGGCGAGCAGGGCGCCGACGACGATGACGGAGGAGATAGCGTTGGTGACCGCCATCAGGGGCGTGTGCAGCGCGGGCGTCACGCTCCATACCACGTAGTAGCCCACGAACACCGCCAGCACGAAGATCGCGAGGCGGAACACGAAGGGATCGATCACGCCGCCGCTGGCGGTGTGCAGGGCGACGCCTGCGGCGTCGGTGATCTGGTCGGCGTAGGACTGGGCGGCGATCGCCGCCTCGCGCGCGGCGTCGGCCGCGGCCTGGGCGCGATCCGCGGCCTCTTCAGGAGAAAGCGCGGCCATCAGTTCGTCTCCGCGGGCTTGGCGATGGGATGCACGACGGCGCCATCCCTGGTGAGGAGGGTCGCCTTGACGAGCTCATCGTCCCAGTCGACGGCGAGCTCCTTGGTCTCCTTGGAGAGCAGGGTCTCGAGGAAGGCCGACAGGTTCTTGGCGTAGAGCGCGGAGGACGAGGCCGAGAGACGGCCCGCCACGTTGCGGTGACCGACGATCTTGACGCCGTTCACCTCGACCACTTCGCCCGCGACCGCGCCTTCGACGTTGCCGCCGCGCTCGACCGCGAGGTCCACCAGCACCGAACCGGGCTTCATGGACTTCACCATCGCCGCGGTAACGAGCCGCGGCGCCGGACGACCCGGAATGAGCGCGGTGGTGATGACGATGTCCTGCTTGGCGATGTGGTTCGCCACCAGCTCCGCCTGCTTGGCCTGATACTCGGCCGACATGGCCTTGGCGTAGCCGGCCGCGGTCTCGGCCTGCTTGAACTCCTCGTTCTCGACCGCCACGAACTTGGCGCCGAGCGAGGCCACCTGCTCCTTGGCGGCGGGCCGCACGTCGGTCGCCGACACCACGGCGCCGAGGCGACGGGCGGTGGCGATGGCCTGAAGGCCGGCGACGCCCGCGCCCATGACGAAGGCCTTGGCCGGCGGGACCGTGCCGGCGGCGGTCATCATCTGGGGAAGAGCGCGGCCGAACTCGGCGGCGGCGTCGATCACCGCGCGGTAGCCCGCGAGGTTGGCCTGGGACGAGAGCACGTCCATGACCTGGGCCCGGGTGATGCGGGGCATCAGCTCCATGGCGAACAGGGAGATGTTTTCAGCGGCGAGCGCCGCGATCTCCGCGGAGGCTCCGTAAGGGTCCATCGTGCCGATCACGAGCGCGCCGGGCTTGAGGCCGGTCACGCCCTCGGGCGCCGGGCGGCGCACGGTCAGGAGCACGTCGGCGCCGGACAGCGCTGCCGCGCGCGACGGGGCGATGTCGGCGCCCGCTTCGCTGTATGCCTCGTCGGTGGCGCCTGCGGTGAGGCCTGCGCCGGTCTCGACGCTGATCGAGGCGCCGAGCCCCTTCAGCCTCTTGACGACGTCAGGCGTCAGGGCGACGCGCGGCTCCGACGGGTCTGTCTCTTTGGCGACGGCGATCTTCATCGGATCAGACGATGTACCAGAGCGCGACGAGCAGCAGCGCGGACCCGACGATGGGAAGGATCGTGCCCTTCTCGCTCACGGCTCCGATCACGCCGCCGACGATGGCGAGCAGAACGCCGAGGCCGCACAGCCACCACGGGCCCGTCACGCCGCCGATGGCGAGCGAGATCACGACCAGAACGGCCATGGCCGTGCCGATCTTCGACATCTTCATCACACCGGCGTAGGTGCGCTCATGCTCGGCGTAGTCGTTGCCTGTGGCCGTGGCGTATTCGGTGATCCCTGCCATATCCGTCCCTTTCCATGTGCTCGACGTCATTGTGTCGCACTCGCGCGTCGGGCTTAGCCTAAAGCATCGGAGGGAGCAAACCCCCCTAAACGTACTGGTATACCAAATGCCAGAATAGGACAATCATCCGCGCCAAATCCGCGCGCCGGCGCCCGCAGACGCTCGAAAATCAGCGATTGACGGATTCACGCCGTTCGGTCGAACGCGGCCGCCACCCGCTCCAGCGCGGCCTGCGCGAGCGCCCGTGACGGGGCCGTCCGCCGCGCGTCCGACGCCGCCGCCGCGAGCGTCACGGCGGCCCAGGCTGCGATGGGCGCCCTCATGCGGCCGCTTTCGGCGAGATAGGCGGCGAGATAGGCCTCCGCGAGGCGAAACCGGTAGGCGAGACGCAGCGGCAGCGGCGTCGGCGCGCCCCCCGGCGCGGCGCACAGGATGAAGGCGTAGGCCCGGCCCACATCCGCCGCGATCGGCCCCACGCCGGAGCGGCCCCAGTCCAGCACCGTCAGCCGCCCGCCATCGACCAGAACGTTCGAGGGCGACAGATCGCCGTGGCAGAAGCCGGATTCGGAGGCGAGCAGCAGGTCGCGGGCGCGCTCGATCGCCGCCGGGCCGAGATGCGGCGCCAGACTGTCGACGATCGAGGGCTTCACATGGCGCCGCCAGCGGCGACATCCGGGCGGCGGCGGCAGGCGGTGGATGTGGGCGTGGATACGCGCCAGTTCGCCCATCAGCGCGATCGCCCGCCACGGGCGGCGGGCGGCGAGCGCCGACAGGGTCTCACCGGTCACGCGCTGCCCGACGATGGAGCGGCCGTCCTCGCTGA
Source organism: Methylopila musalis (assembly GCF_042679725.1). Taxonomy (NCBI): domain Bacteria; kingdom Pseudomonadati; phylum Pseudomonadota; class Alphaproteobacteria; order Hyphomicrobiales; family Methylopilaceae; genus Methylopila; species Methylopila musalis. Next base: position 25,995 of record NZ_JBHTMX010000016.1, on the reverse strand, counting down.
GAGCGTCGGGCCGCCAGGTCGGCACGCCGTGCTCGTAGGCGAGGCGCGCGTTGCGGAACTCCCACACGATGCGGGCCCTGGCCACGTCGGCGAAGTAGCGCTTGACCACGCGGCCGTCGGCGCGGGCGTAGACGGCCGCCTGCGCGCCGCGGCCGATCTCGCTTTCGCCCGCCGGCGTGGCGGGCGGATCGGACGCGTCGTCCGACGTCACCGTCTCCAGCGCGCGGCTCATCCTCGAAGCCCCGCCACGGCCAGCGCCTCCGCCTGCCGGGCGGCGACGCGCTCGGCGGTGAAGCCGTCGATCTCGTGCTGGAACAGGCGGGCGAAGTTCAGCTCGGCGCCAAGATGCAGGAACACGCCGCCGAGGCCGATCGCGGCCCGGTCCATGAACACGAATTCGCGCGGGATCGTCACCGGACCTTTGCGCTTGAGCTCCTGGTGCACCCGGAACGCCTCCTTGCGGCCATAGGCGCCGGGGGAGACGCCGTCGGCCACCGTGCGCACCCGGTCGTCCAGCAGCGGGCCGTAGATGAAGCGCGCCCAGATGTTCAGCGTATCGATCAGGTCGCGGTTGAGCGCCTTGAAGCCCCAGGTCTCATAGGCGTGGGCCACGCGGGCGTCGTCGCCCTCGCGCAGGCCCTCGTAGAGATCGACCACGCCGCCGACGAAGCGCGGCGGGAAAATGCGCACGCAGCCATAGTCCAGCAGGTTCACGCCCTGCGGCTCGCCGTTCTCGGAGAAGGCGGCGTAATTGCCGAGATGCGGATCGCCGTGGATGACGCCGTAGGACGAGAACGGCCGCCACCAGGCGTGGAACATGGCGGCGCCGAGCCGGTTCCGGACCTCGAGCGGAGCCTCCTTGTGGGCGAGCAGGCGGGTGCCTTCGAGCCAGTCCAGCGTCAGCAGGCGCCCGGTGGACAGCTCGCCGCGCACGCCCGGCACGCGCACCTCCGGCGTCCGCGCCAGCATATGGGCGTAGAGCCGCGCATGGCCGGCCTCGCGGCGGTAGTCCAGCTCCTCGCGGATGCGCTCGCCGATCTCCTTCAGGATCTCGCTGGTGTCGATGGCGCTGTCGAACCGGGCGCGCAGATCGAACAGCCAGCCGAGCTGAACCAGATCCGCCTCCACCGCCGAGGCCATGTCGGGATATTGCAGCTTCACCGCGAGCGGCGCGCCGTCGAGGGCGGTCGCGCGATGCACCTGCCCGAGCGAGGCCGCTGCGGCGGGCTCCTTCTCGAACGAGCCGAACGTCGTGAGCCAGTCGGCCCCGAGCTCCGCCGCCATGCGCCGCTTGACGAAGGCGTAGCCCATGGGCGGGGCGTCGGACTGAAGCTGCGACAGCTCCTCCGCATATTCGGGCGGCAGGGCGTCCGGGATGGTGGCGAGAAGCTGCGCCACCTTCATGATCGGGCCCTTCAGCCCGCCGAGCGCGGCGCGCAGGTCCGCCGCGCGGGCCGCCCTGTCCCCGCCCCCGAACAGCCGCGCGCCGGCCACCTTGGCCGCGACGCCGCCCACGTTGACGCCGACGCGGGCGTAGCGGCCGACGCGGGCGGACAGGCGATTGCGTTCGAGATCGCGCGGGTCGGACATGAGCGGGCTTTCGATTCGACGGGCGGACGCAGGCGGACTCGCGCCTTAGGTAGGCCATGGCGACGCGTTTTTCAGCACGTCGCCCGTCGTCGCCGCGTCACGAACCGCGCGCTGACTGCGGACCGCCCGCCTTGAGACCGGAGGCCCACGCCCGAATGCAGCGCTTTCCGACCGCCCGTGACGCCGCCCTCGCCCTGCGGCCGGACCGTCCCGTCTACGCCTTCGCGCCCGACACGCTGACCGCCGACGCGCGCGCCTTTCTCGACGCGTTCCGGGGCGTCACGGCCTACGCGGTCAAAACCAACGGCGAACCCTTCGTGCGGGAGACGCTGGCCCGCGCCGGCGTCGCGGCCTTCGACGTGGCGAGCCCGGCGGAGTTCGCCGCGGCGCGGGCCGCCGCGCCCGAGGCCGCGCAGTTCTACATGCACCCGGTGAAGGCGGCCTCCGACATCCGGCTCGCGCTGGAGACCTATGGCATCCGCTCGGTGGCCGTCGATCACGAGGACGAGGTGGCGAAGATCCTGCGCGTCGTGCGCGCGCTCGATCTCGCGCCGGACGAGGTGACGCTGTTCGTCCGGCTCGCGACCAAGGGCCATGCGGCCTACGAGCTGTCGAAGAAGTTCGGCGCCGCGCCCGCCCATGCAGTGGAGCTGCTGCGGCGCATCGACCGCATCGGCTTCCGCGCCGGCCTCACCTTCCATGTGGGAAGCCAGGTGGAGGACCTCGATTCCTACGAGCGCGCCGTCGCTTCCGCCGCCTGGGTGAAGGGCCGCGCCGGGGTGGAGATCGCGGCGCTCGACATCGGCGGCGGCTTCCCCGCCCCTTACGGCCATGATCCGCGGCGACCCGCGCCGCCGCCGCCTCCGGTCGGCGATCTGGTGCGCCGGGTGCAGACCGAGATCGACGAATGGGGCCTGGGTTCGCTGCCGCTGGTCGCCGAACCCGGCCGAGTGATGGTGGCGCGCTGCCTGTCGGTGGTGGTGCGCGTGCTGCTGAAGAAGGGCCAGCGGCTCTACATCAACGACGGGATCTGGAGCTCGCTGTCGGATTCCTGGACCGGCAAGATCACCCTGCCCGCCCGCGTGATCACGGACCCGGCGCGACCCCGCCGGGCGCGCGCGGCCACGTCCAGGCTGACGCCGTTCCGCATCTGCGGCGCGACCTGCGACAGCGTCGACATCCTCTCCCGCCCGTTCTGGCTGCCGGACACGGTGGAGACCGGCGACTGGATCGAGATCGGCCATATCGGCGCCTACAGCCTCGCGCTTCGCACCCGCTTCAACGGCTTCTATCCGGACGACTTTGTGGAGGTGGAGCGCTCCTTTGGCGAAGGCGGGCCCGCGGACGGCGCGGCCACGCTGGAGCCGCGCGGCGGCGCGGGCTGACGCGGAGTTGGGCGCGATCAAAGGTCGCACAGAATTTAGGCGCCCATGCCGCATTGCGGTGTTTGCCATGGGGCAAGGAGCGTGCCTCACTGGCGCGGACGACGCCTTTGACGACGCAACGCCCAGCGGGAGCCCTCGTATGAACGACGTTCCGACCCCGATCGATCCCGAGGCGGCCCGCCGCCCCGTGCGCGAGGCCGCCCCCGCGGGCGCGCCCGATCCCGGCGTCGACGTCAAGCGGCTGCAGAAGGAGATTCTCGCGGAGCTGACCTATTCGGTCGGCCGCTCACCGGAGACCGCGAGCCCCCGCGACTGGTTCGTGGCCACCACCTACGCCGTGCGCGACCGCATCGTGGACCGATGGATCGTGGACCACGCCTCCAAGGAGAATAAACCCCAGAAGCGGGTCTATTACCTGTCGCTGGAGTTCCTGATCGGGCGGCTGCTGTTCGACGCGCTGAACAATCTCAACCTGACCGAAGTGGCCCGCGAAGCCCTGAGCGGCCTCGGCGTCGATCTCGACCGCATCCGCACTGCCGAGCCGGACGCGGCGCTCGGCAATGGCGGCCTCGGCCGTCTTGCCGCCTGCTTCATGGATTCCATGGCCTCGATCGGCGTGCCCGCCTTTGGCTACGGCATCCGCTACGACCACGGCCTGTTCCGTCAGGGCATCCGCGACGGCTGGCAGCAGGAATATCCGGAGGACTGGCTGTCCTTCGGCAATCCGTGGGAGTTCGCCCATCCGGAGATCGACTATCCCATCGGCTTCGGCGGCTATGTGGAGCAGGTGACCGAGGGCGGCGTCGCCCGGCACGTCTGGCGCCCGGCCGAGACGGTGGAGGCGGTGGCCTTCGACACGCCCGTGGTCGGCTGGCGCGGCCGGCATGTGAACACGCTGCGGCTCTGGTCCGCGCGCGCCGGCGATCAGATCAAGCTCGAGGCCTTCAACCGCGGCGACTATGTGGGGGCGCTGGCCGACCGGGTGCGGGTCGAGTCCATCTCCAAGGTGCTCTACCCCTCCGACGAGACGCCCGCCGGCCAGGAGCTGCGGCTGCGGCAGGAGTATTTCTTCGTCTCCGGCTCGCTGCAGGACCTCGTCCGCCGCCATCTGGAGGAGTGGGGCGACCTGCGCTCCCTGCCCGATCACGTGGCGATCCAGCTCAATGACACCCACCCCGCCATCGCGGTGCCGGAGCTGATGCGCCTGCTGATCGACGTCCACGGCCTCAGCTGGGACGAGGCGTGGCCGATCACGCTCGCCACCTTCTCCTACACCAACCACACCCTTCTGCCGGAGGCGCTGGAGAGCTGGCCCGTGCCGCTGATGGAGCGGCTGCTGCCGCGCCACATGCAGATCATCTACCTGATCAACGCGCTGGCGCTCGACGCCGCCCGCAAGCGCCATCCCGGCGACGACGCCCTGCTGGCCTCGATTTCGCTGATCGACGAGAGCAACGGCCGCCGGGTGCGCATGGGCCAGCTCGCCTTCACCGGATCGCACAAGATCAACGGCGTGTCGGCGCTGCACACCGACCTGATGAAGCAGACCGTGTTCCGCGATCTGCACCGGCTGCATCCGGACCGCATCGTCAACAAGACCAACGGCATCACCTTCCGCCGCTGGCTCGCCCAGGCCAATCCGGGCCTGACCTCGATCCTGATCGACGCGGTCGGCCCAGAGGTGCTGGACGACCCCATGCGGCTCGACCGGCTCGCCGGCATGGCGACCGACTCCGGCCTGCACGAGCGGCTGATCGACGCCAAGCGCGCCAACAAGGTGGCGCTCGCCCGGGTGATCGCCGACCGGCTCGACATCCAGGTCGATCCGGACGCGCTGTTCGACGTCCAGATCAAGCGCATCCACGAGTACAAGCGCCAGCTCCTGAACATTCTGGAGACGGTGGCGATCTACAACGCCATGCGCGCCCAGCCCATGCGGGCGTGGATGCCGCGGGTGAAGATCTTCGCCGGCAAGGCGGCGGCGAGCTACCATCAGGCCAAGCTCATCATCAAGCTCGCCAACGACGTGGCGCGGGTGGTGAACTCGGACCCCACCGTGCGCGGCCTGCTGAAGGTGGCCTTCCTGCCGAACTACAACGTCAGTCTTGCGGAGATCATCATCCCCGCCGCGGACCTGTCCGAGCAGATCTCCACCGCCGGCATGGAGGCGTCGGGCACCGGCAACATGAAGCTCGCGCTCAACGGCGCGCTCACCATCGGCACGCTCGACGGCGCCAATGTGGAGATCAAGGAGCATGTGGGCGACGAGAACATCTTCATCTTCGGCCTGACCGCGCAGGAGGTCGAGGCGCGCAAGCGCCGCGGCTACGACGCCCGCGCCGCGGTGGAGGCCTCGTCCATGCTGCGGGAGGTGCTGGAGTCGATCCGCAACGGCGTGTTCTCGCCCGACGATCCGAACCGCTATCAGGGCCTCGTGGACGGGCTCCTGAACCACGACACGTTCCTGGTGACGGCCGACTTCGACGCCTATTTCGCCGCCCAGCGGCGGGTGTACAAGCTGTGGCGCGACCGGGCGGCCTGGATGAAGTCGAGCGTCATCAACACCGCCAAGGTGGGCTGGTTCTCCTCCGACCGGACCATCGGGGAATATGCGGACGATATTTGGGGCGTGACGCCTGCAAGCCGCTGATCCGGCCACTATCTTCACAACGGGCTGACAGCCCGGAAACGACGCCCGCCGCCGGCGCCACGCGCGCCGGGGCGAGGACGCTCGGCTGACATGGTTCAAGGGGGAATGCGCCTGATGGTCGCGAAAACGCCGCTCGGTCCGCCCTATGCGCGCGGAGCCATGGCCTATGTGCTCGCGGGCGGACGGGGCTCGCGCCTGATGGAGCTGACCGATCGCCGCGCCAAGCCCGCGGTCTATTTCGGCGGCAAGACCCGCATCATCGACTTCGCGCTCTCGAACGCGCTCAATTCCGGCATCCGCCGCATCGGCGTCGCCACCCAGTACAAGGCCCACAGCCTCATCCGCCACCTGCAGCGCGGCTGGAACTTCTTCCGCACCGAGCGGAACGAGAGCTTCGACATCCTGCCGGCGAGCCAGCGCGTGTCCGAGGAAGCGTGGTACCTGGGGACCGCTGACGCGGTCTATCAGAACCTAGACATCATCGAGGACTACGCCCCGCGCCACATGGTGATCCTGGCGGGCGACCACATCTACAAGATGGATTACGAGCTGATGCTCGCCCAGCATGTGGAGTGCGGCGCCGACGTCACCGTCGGCTGCCTCGAGGTGCCGCGCGCGGAGGCGTCCGGCTTCGGCGTGATGCATGTGGACGAGACCGACCGCATCGTCGATTTCCTTGAGAAGCCCAAGGACCCGCCCGCGATGCCCGGCAAGCCCGACATCGCGCTCGCGAGCATGGGCATCTACGTGTTCGACACGCCGTTCCTGTTCGACCTGCTGCGCAAGGACGCGGAGGATCCGAACTCGTCCCACGACTTCGGCAAGGACATCATCCCCGAGATCGTGAAGCACGGCAAAGCTGTGGCGCACCACTTCTCCCGCTCCTGCGTGCGCTCCAGCACGGAGGAAGAGCCCTACTGGCGGGACGTGGGCACGGTGGACGCCTATTTCGAGGCCAACATCGACCTCACCGACTTCATCCCGGCGCTCGACCTCTACGATCACGACTGGCCGATCTGGACCTTCGCCGAGATCACGCCGCCGGCGAAGTTCATCCACGACACCGAGGAGCGGCGCGGCCGCGCGGTGTCGTCGCTGGTGTCCGGCGGCTGCATCGTCTCCGGCGCGGGGGTGAGGGAGTCGCTGCTGTTCACCGGCGTGCGCGCCAACTCCTTCGCCGAGATCGACCGCGCCGTGGTGCTGCCTTACGTGGACATCGGCCGCCACGCCCGACTGAAGAACGTGGTGATCGACCGCGGCGTGAAGATCCCCGAGAAGCTCGTGGTCGGCGAGGACCCCAAGCTCGACGCCCAGCGCTTCCGCCGCACCAAGAAGGGCGTCTGCCTCATCACCCAGTCGATGATCGACAGGCTCTGACCCTTGGGCTTCCGCATCGGCTCAGTGGCGGCGGTCCTGATCGGATGCTTCGCCGTGGGGCTTGGCGCTCGCGCCCTGATGGAGCGGGAGCCGCGCGACCGCGTCAGCGCCGAATGGCGGGATCTCGCGGAACGCTGCATCGCCTCGGTCGAGCGTGAAACGCAGGTGAGCACAGCGGGCCTTGAGCCTTACACGCCGACGGCCGGCTTGAGAGCCGATCGGGGCTTTCGGCCGGCTCGCGAGAACGCATGGATAAAAGACGGCGGCCGTTTCGCGATCTTTGAAAACGATGTGGTCCGCGCGCCGACCGCGCAGCGCAAATGCGACGTGGTGCTCGCCGTCGGCACGCTGACGGAGGCGGAGCAGGCAGCGCTGATCCGGACGTTTCTGCTGCTGCGACACGATCTGATGAGCACGGGGCGCTACAACATCCCGTATGTGGACCAGCTCCATCCGTTGGTCCTGCACACCGCCCGGACGACGGCGCGCAACGCGCGGAACTGCCAGACCGGTGTCCTTTTCGCTTTCGACACGGAACAGTTCGCGTTGTGGCTCAGCGTCGCCGAACGGCAGGACGACCCTTGCGGCCGCGCAAGGCCCGCCGCGCCCCCTCAGGAGGCGCTGTGACGGCTCAGCGGGGGCCGGCGGAGCTTTTGGCGTCCGCGGGCGCCCGAACCTCGCGCGCCGTATGACGAAGCTCAATTTCCAAACCGGCGCCAAGCCGCTAACCTTGCGTCGCAACAGCCGTTTCGCCGGATTCCCATGACCTCCGTCCTCGCCGTCGCGTCCGAAGTCTTCCCGCTCGTCAAAACCGGAGGGCTCGCGGATGTGGCGGGCGCTCTGCCGGCCGCGCTCGCGCCCCACGGCGTCGCGGTGCGCACGCTGCTGCCCGGCTATCCGGCGGTGATGGCGGCGCTGCTCGACGGCGTGGTGGCGGCTCGGTTCGACGATCTGTTCGGCGGGCCCGCCCGCGTCGTGGCCGCGACAGCGAAGGGGCTCGACGTGCTGGCGCTCGACGCGCCCCATCTCTACGCCCGCGACGGCGGCCTCTATGTGGGGCCGGACGGGCGTGACTGGCCGGACAACGCCTTCCGCTTCGCCGCCCTCGGCTACGCCGCCGCCGAGATCGGACGCGGCGCGACCGGGCTTCCCGCGCCCGAGATCGTCCACATGCACGACTGGCAGGCGGGGCTTGCGGGCGCCTATCTCGCCTATGCGCCGGCCCCGCGCCCGAAGACGGTCGCCACCATCCACAACATGGCCTTTCAGGGCTGGTTTCCCGAAAGCCTGCGCGCGGCGCTGCGGCTGCCGCCAGAAGCCATGGCGATCGAGGGCGTGGAGTATTTCGGCGGCGTCGGCTTCCTGAAGGCCGCGCTCCAGTTCGCCGACCACATCACCACCGTCTCGCCCACCTACGCCTGCGAGATCCTGCAGCCGGACGGCGGGCTCGGCCTCGACGGGCTGTTGCGGGCGCGGGCGGCGGACGTGTCCGGCATCCTCAACGGCATCGACGTCGGCGTCTGGAACCCGGAGGCGGATTCCGCGCTGCCGGCGCCGTTCTCCGCCGCAAATCCCGAAGGCCGCGACGTGTGCCGGCGCGCGCTCGCCCGGAGCTTCGGGCTCGATCTCGGCGACGGTCCGCTGTTCGGCGTGGTCAGCCGGCTGTCGAGCCAGAAGGGGCTCGACCTGCTGGCGGAGGCCACGCCCACGCTGCTGGAGAGCGGCGGGTCGCTGGCGCTGATCGGATCGGGAGAGGCGTGGCTGGAGGAGCGCTTCCGGGCGCTCGCCGCCCGGCATCCGGACCGGATCGGCGTCTTCATCGGCTATGACGAGCGCCGCGCCCATCTGCTGCAGGCGGGCGCCGACGCGGTGCTCGTGCCCTCGCGCTTCGAGCCCTGCGGGTTGACCCAGCTCTGCGCCCTGCGCTACGGCGCCGTGCCGGTGGTGGCGCGGGTGGGCGGGCTCGCCGACACGGTGATCGACGCCAACCCCGCCGCGCTGTCGGCGGGCGTCGCCACCGGCGTGCAGTTCCCGAGCGGCGATCAGGCCGCGCTCGAGGCCGCCCTGCGCCGCGTCGCGGCCCTGCACGCCCAGCCGGAGGTGTGGGCGCGCATCCAGCGCAACGGCATGCGCTCCGACGTGTCGTGGGACGCCTCCGCCGCGGCCTACGCCGATCTCTACCGCCGCCTCGCCGCCGCGGTCTGACATTCTGTCCAGCGCGACGGGACGTCGCGCAGGCCCGCCCGCCGCGTCGCGGCCAAACCTGCCTTTGCCGTCAGCGTCTTGGCCCGGACGGCGGCGCGCAAGGGGGCCAGGGCCCAGCCCCGCGGCGATCACCGGCCTGTGTTGCGTTTGCGAAGGGGCTCCCCTAAGACGGGAAGCCGCTCGAAAAGAAGCGGCGCGCCGGGCGAAGGCTGCGCCTTGGAACCGCTCGGCGTCTTTGGACCTCAGGGGGACGATGGCCGCATGCGCGTCACGATGATCGGTTCTGGCTATGTGGGGCTTGTTTCGGGCGCCTGCTTCGCGGACTTCGGACATGAAGTCATCTGCGTCGACACCGACGCCGCCAAGATCGAAGGCCTGAAGAACGGCGTCATGCCGATCTACGAGCCCGGCCTGGACGATCTGGTCGCCCGCAACGTCGAGGCCGGCCGCCTCACCTTCACCACCGATCTCGGGCCCGCCGTGAAGGGCGCCGCCGCGGTGTTCATCGCCGTCGGCACCCCGTCCCGCCGCGGCGACGGCCATGCGGACCTCACCTATGTCTACGAGGCCGCCCGCCAGATCGCCAACGCGGTCGACGGCTACACGGTGATCGTGGACAAATCGACCGTGCCGGTCGGCACCGGCGACGAGGTCGCCCGCATCATCAAGGAGACCCGCCCGGACGCGGACGTCTCCGTGGCCTCCAACCCGGAGTTCCTGCGCGAAGGCAACGCCATCGGCGACTTCAAGCGCCCGGACCGCATCGTGGTCGGCGTCGAGGACGAGCGCGCCAAGGACGTGATGGAGGAGCTGTATCGCCCGCTCTATCTCAACGTCGCACCGCTGGTCTTCACCGGCCGCCGCACGGCCGAGCTGATCAAGTACGCCGCCAACGCCTTCCTCGCGACCAAGATCACCTTCATCAACGAGATCGCCGATCTCTGCGAGAAGGCGGGCGCGAACGTGCAGGAAGTGGCGCGCGGCATCGGCCTCGACGGCCGCATCGGCTCCAAGTTCCTGCACGCCGGCCCCGGCTTCGGCGGCTCGTGCTTCCCGAAGGACACCCGCGCGCTGGTGCGCACCGGGCGTGACTTCGGCACCCCGATCCGGATCGTCGAGATGGTCGAGGAGGTCAACGAGGCCCGCAAGCTCGCCATGGCGGAGCGCATCAAGGACGCCCTCGGCGGCGACCTCACGGGCAAGACGATCGGCGTGCTGGGCCTCGCCTTCAAGCCGAACACCGACGACATGCGCGAGGCGCCGTCGCTCGCCATCATCCCGGCGCTCGAAGCCGCCGGCGCCAAGGTGAAGGCCTTCGACCCGGAATCGGTCGCCCAGGCCAAGCCGCACCTGCCGAACGTGGATTACGTGGCCGACGCCTACGCGGCGGTCGACGGCGCGGACGCGCTGGTGATCCTGACCGAGTGGGACCAGTTCCGCGCGCTCGACCTCGCCCGCGTCAAGAGCCTGCTCAAGACCCCGATCGTGGTCGACCTGCGCAACGTCTACCGCAAGGACGACATGGTGGAGCGCGGCTTCCAGTATCAGGGCGTCGGCATCGGCTGATCCCGGCCCGACGAACCGCACCGTCTCCGAAGGCCGGCGGACGCCCTCCGCCGGCCTTCGCGCGTTTCGGCGCGGATCACGCGCCCTTGCGCGCCCGAAATTTCCGTCCATAAGCGTGCCGGCGCGGCTGGTCCGCCGTCACCACCGGGAGCCGCCCATGTCCACCCCGCTCGTCCGCCTGCGTCTCGACGAAGCCACCGCCAAGCGCGTGGCCGACGTGCTGGAGGACGCCTTCCCCTTCGGCGAGGCCTCCGTCTCCGCCTTCGAGACCGCCAAGGACGAATGGGCGGTGGAGGTCTATGGCGGCCCGGACGCCACGGCGGAGGAGCTGGCCTCCGCGCTGCGCGAGGCGCTCGGCCCGGAAAGCGCCGGCCTGCGCATCGAGGCGGACGCCATCGAGGAGGCGGACTGGGTGGCGAAGAGCCTCGAAGGCCTCGCGCCCGTGCCCGCCGGCCGCTTCGTGGTCTACGGCTCCCACGACCGGGACAAGATCCCGGCCGACGCCATCGGCATCGAGATCGAGGCCGCGCTCGCCTTCGGCACCGGCCATCACGGCACCACCCGGGGCTGCCTGCTGGCGCTGGACGAGCTGCTGACCGAGCGCCGCTTCGAGCGCGTGCTCGATCTCGGAACCGGCACCGCCGTGCTCGCCATCGCCGTCGCGCTGGCCCAGCGCGGGCCCGTGCTCGCCACCGACATCGACGAGACCTCGGTCACGATCGCGGCCGAGAACGCCGAGGCCAACGGCGCCGGCGCCTTCGTGGAGGCGGTGCACGCCACCGGCTTCGACCATCCGGTCTTCGCCGCCCGCGGGCCGTTCGACCTGATCGTCGCCAACATCCTCGCCGGCCCGCTGGTGGAGCTCGCGCCCGACGTGAAGCGCCATCTGGCGGAGGGCGGCCGCGTGGTGCTGTCCGGCCTCATGACCCATGAGGAGGAGCGCGTGCTCGACGCCTACCGCGCGGAGGGCCTCAGTCTCGTGGTCGCGCGCCAGCTCGAGGGCTGGTCCACGCTGGTGCTCGCCGCCTGACACGCAAGCGTGATCGCGCCGCTTGATCCAGATCATCGGCGCGGCGGGCTTCAATCGGCACGAACGGTCCCGAGACACCCTCGGAGGACAGGTTCCATGCCGCTGATCGCGAACGTCAAGAACATCCTGGTCGCCGCCACGGAAGAGGGCGAGGGCGAACGCTCGGCCGCGCTCGCCTACGGCCTGTCGCTGGCGGCGGCCGCGGACGCGCGCCTGCTGATCCACTCCGCCTCGGTGCCGCTGGATCTGCCCCATGGCCGCGGCGGCGCCACCGCGGGCGGCCTGATCGCGGCCGAGAACACGCGTCTGCGCGCGCTCACCGAGCGGGTGGCGGACGAGGCCCGGCGCAGCGCGGCGCTTGGCGGCGTCGCCTGCGTCACCGAGGCGCCCCAGCTCCCCTACGCCGAGCTGCGCGACCGGCTGCTGGCGCAGGCGCGGGTCAGCGATCTCGTCATCCTCGACGCGGACGCGAGCGTGCTGACCGTCGACGGCGGCCTGCTGCGCTCGCTGATCTTCGCCGGCGGCCGGCCCGCCATCGTAGTTCCCAAGGGTGCGGAGACCTTCGCCGCCCGCCATGTGCTGGTGGCCTGGGACGGCAGCGAGCCGGCCTCCCGCGCGGTCGCGGGCGCCCTGCCCCTGCTGCGCGCCGCCGAGACGGTCGAGATCGTGTGCTACGTGGGCGAGAAGGACCTGTCGCGCAGCGCCTCGGGCGCGGACCTCGCGGTCGCGCTCGGCCGCCACGGCGTCAACGCCGTGGTCAAGGAGCTGCCCGCTGGCGACGACGTGGGCGCAAGTCTGCGCGAACAGGCCGGGCTCGTGCGCGCCGACCTGATCGTCATGGGCGCCTTCGCCCGCTCTTCTCTGCTGGAATGGCTGTTCGGCGGCGTCACCCAGCGCATGCTGAGCGAGAGCCCGGTCCCGCTGCTGCTGGCGCACTGACGGCCGCGCAGGCGGATGCGCCTCGCGCCGAACTGGCTTACAACGCCGTTCGGCGCGAGGAGACCGTCATGTTCGAAGCCGTGTTCCAGTCGTTCGAGGAAACCGCCGATCCGGGCCAAGGCGCGCCGCGGCTCAAGCGCCTGCGCGCTCGGCTCGACGCGCTTGGCCTCGACGGGTTCCTGCTGCCGCGGGCGGACGAGCACCAGAACGAGTATCTGCCGGCCTGCGCCGAGCGGGTGGCGTGGCTGACGGGCTTCACCGGCTCCTACGGTTTCGTCGTCGTGCTGAAGCAGCGGGCCGCGCTGTTCGTGGACGGGCGCTACACCGTTCAGGCGCGGACGCAGGTGGACGCCGCCGCCTTCGAGACGGTGAACGTGGGCGAGACCACCCCCGGCGACTGGCTGAAGGCCCATCTCTCGCCGGGCTGGACGATCGGCTACGATCCGGCGCTCCACACGTTGGAGGGCCTCGAGCGGCTGGAGAGGGCCGCGAGCGCCGCCGGCGCCCGGCTGGTCGCGCTCGACGCCAATCCAGTCGACGCGGAATGGACCGACCGCCCGGCCCCGCCGTCGACGCCTGTGCAGCTGCACGACATCGCCTTCGCCGGCGAGGACGCCGCCTCCAAGCTCGACCGTCTGCGCGAGGCGCTGACCGACGCGCGGGCCGACGCCCTATTCACCGCCGACGCCCATGCGCTCGCCTGGACCTTCAACATCCGCGGCGCGGACGTGGCGCACACGCCGCTGCCGCTCGGCTTCGCGGTGATCCCGGCGAACAGCAGACCAACCGTGTATATCAACGGCTCCAAGCTTTCCAACGCCGTGCGCGTGGTGCTGGAGACGCTGGCGGATGTGGCCGAGCCCAGCGCCCTGCCCGCCAGCCTCGACGCGCTGGGCGCGGCAGGGGCGACCGTGCGGATCGACGCCGGAGCGACCGCCGCCTCCTTCGCGCGCCGGCTGGAGGCTGCGGGCGCCATACTGCAGCGGGGCGCGGACCCGGTGGCGAAGCTCAAGGCGGTGAAGAACGAGGTGGAGATCGCCGGCGCCCGCGCCGCGCATCTGCGCGACGCCGCCGCGCTCTGCCGCTTCCTCGCCTGGCTCGACACGGAGGCCCCCAAGGGCGGCCTGACCGAAATTTCGAGCGCCGCGGCGCTCGAAACCTTCCGCCGGGAGACGGGCCGGCTGAAGGACGTGTCCTTCCCCTCCATCTCCGCCGCCGGCCCCAACGCCGCCCTGCCCCATTACCGGGTGACCCGCGCCAGCGACGCCCCGCTGACGCCGGGCTTCTACCTGATCGATTCCGGCGCCCAGTACGAGGACGGCACCACCGACGTCACCCGCACCGTCGTCATCGGCGACGCCGGCGACGAGATGAAGGACCGTTTCACCCGCGTGCTGAAGGGCCACATCGCCATCTCCACCGCGGTGTTTCCGAAGGGCGTGTCCGGCGCCCAGATCGACGCCTTCGCGCGTCGGCCGCTGTGGGAGGCGGGCCTCGACTTCGACCACGGCACGGGCCACGGCGTCGGCTCCTATCTCTCAGTGCATGAGGGGCCGCAGCGCATCTCGAAGCTCGGGACCACGCCGCTGGAGCCGGGCATGATCCTCTCCAACGAGCCCGGCTACTACCGCGAGGGCCATTACGGCATCCGCACCGAGACGCTGGTGCTGGTGGAGCCGCGCGCCGTTCCGGGCGCCGAGCGGCCGATGCTGGGCTTCGAGACCCTGACGCTGGCGCCGATCGACCGTCGCGCCATTCTGCCCGCTCTGCTCAGCCCGCACGAGCGCGCATGGCTCGACGCCTACCACGCCCGGGTGCGGGCCGAGGTCGCGCCGCTGGTCGATCCGGCGACCGCGCGCTGGCTGGAAGCCGCCTGCGCGCCGCTGTGAGCCGCCGCGGCCCCTGATCTCCTTGCCGAGTCGCGCGGTCCCTGCTATCCGCGCGGCCATGACCGCCGCGCCCCAGACCAACATCCGCAACTTCTCCATCGTCGCCCACATCGACCATGGAAAGTCCACGCTCGCCGACCGCCTGATCCAGCAGACCGGCGGACTTCAGGCGCGCGAGATGACCGAACAGGTTCTCGACTCCATGGAGATCGAGAAGGAGCGCGGCATCACCATCAAGGCGCAGACCGTGCGCCTGACCTACAAGGCCGAGGACGGCCAGACCTACATCCTCAACCTCATGGACACGCCGGGCCATGTGGACTTCGCCTACGAGGTCTCGCGCAGCCTCGCGGCCTGCGAGGGCTCGCTCCTGGTGGTGGACGCGAGCCAGGGCGTGGAGGCGCAGACCCTCGCCAACGTCTATCAGGCGCTCGACAACAATCACGAGATCGTGCCGGTCCTGAACAAGATCGACCTGCCCGCGGCCGAGCCCGACCGCATCAAGGAGCAGATCGAGGAGGTGATCGGCCTCGACGCCTCCGACGCGGTGCCGATCTCCGCCAAGACCGGCATCGGCATCGATCTGGTGCTGGAGGCGATCGTGAAGCGCCTGCCGCCGCCCGTGGGCGACGTGGCCGCGCCGCTGAAGGCCATGCTGGTGGACAGCTGGTACGACGCCTATCTCGGCGTCGTCGTGCTGGTGCGCGTGGTGGACGGCGTGCTGAAGAAGGGCATGAAGATCCGCCTGATGGGCACCGGCGCCATCTACGACGTGGACAAGGTCGGCGTGTTCACGCCCAAGATGACGGACGTGGAGAAGCTCGGCCCCGGCGAGATCGGCTTCCTCACCGGCTCCATCAAGGAGGTGGCCGACACCCGCGTCGGCGACACCATCACGGAAGAAAAGCGCCAAACCTCCGAGATGCTGGCGGGCTTCCGTCCCGCCCAGCCGGTGGTGTTCTGCGGCCTGTTCCCCGTGGACGCCGCCGACTTCGACGACCTGCGCGCCGCCATGGGCAAGCTGCGCCTGAACGACGCCAGCTTCACCTTCGAGATGGAGAGCTCGGCCGCGCTCGGCTTCGGCTTCCGCTGCGGCTTCCTCGGCCTGCTGCATCTGGAGATCATCCAGGAGCGGCTGGAGCGCGAGTTCAACCTCGACCTGATCGCGACCGCGCCGTCGGTGGTCTACAAGATCAGCATGGCCGACGGCTCGGAGATCGATCTCCACAACCCGGCCGATCTGCCGGACGTGATGAAGATCACCGAGATCGCCGAGCCGTGGATCCGCGCCACCATCCTGACGCCGGACGACTATCTCGGCGCGGTGCTGAAGCTGTGCCAGGACCGGCGCGGCGTGCAGATCGACCTCAACTATGTCGGCAAGCGCGCCATGGTGGTCTACGAC
The DNA here is from genome assembly GCF_042679725.1 of Methylopila musalis. Classification (NCBI taxonomy): domain Bacteria; kingdom Pseudomonadati; phylum Pseudomonadota; class Alphaproteobacteria; order Hyphomicrobiales; family Methylopilaceae; genus Methylopila; species Methylopila musalis. Next base: position 9,959 of record NZ_JBHTMX010000016.1, on the reverse strand, counting down.
CTGCCGCTGAACGAGGTTGTGTTTGACTTCTACGACCGGCTGAAGTCCATCTCCAAGGGCTACGCCTCGTTCGACTACAACATCACCGATTACCGCGTGGGCGATCTGGTGAAGATGTCGATCCTCGTGAACGCGGAGCCGGTGGACGCGCTCTCCATGCTGGTGCACCGCACCCGCGCCGAGGCCCGCGGCCGGGTGATGTGCGAGAAGCTCAAGGAGCTGATCCCGCCGCACCTGTTCCAGATCCCGGTGCAGGCCGCGATCGGCGGCAAGATCATCGCCCGGGAGACCATCCGCGCGCTGCGCAAGGACGTGACCGCCAAGTGCTACGGCGGCGACGCCAGCCGCAAGCGCAAGCTGCTGGACAAGCAGAAGGCCGGCAAGAAGAAGATGCGTCAGTTCGGCCGCGTGGAGATCCCGCAGGAAGCCTTCATCGCCGCGCTGAAGATGGACGAATGACGGCGGCCGGGGCCGCCGTCCGTCAGGCGCGCTCCTCGGGCCGCAGTCCCGCAGTAGGATTAATGGGCGCGAAGCACTCCTGCTCCGCCAGCACGCAGCAGTCGCGACCCTGGCCCTTGGCCGCGTAGAGCGCGACGTCCGCCGCCGCCATCAGATCGTCGAGGCTCGCGCCCGCATCCGGCCACGACGCCACGCCGAAGCTGGCGGTGACCTGGAAGGGGCCCTCGGCGCCGTCGAACACCTGCGCCGCGATCACCGCCTGCAACCGCTTCGCCACCTCCAGCGCCTCGGCCGCGGCCACTGGCAGCGCCACCGCGAACTCCTCGCCGCCGAGCCGCCCGAGCGGATCGCCGGCCCTGAGCTCGCCATGGCAGGCCGCAGCCGCCCGGCGCAGCACCTGATCGCCCGTCATGTGGCCATGGGTGTCGTTCACCGCCTTGAAGCGGTCGAGATCGAACGTGACGAGGCTGAACGGCGCGCCGAGCCGCTTGGCGGCCTCGAGCCCGCTCCGCGCCTCCTCCCGGAACGCGCGGCGCGACAGCACGCCCGTAAGGGCGTCGGTGGCGACCTGACGGCGAAGGTCGAACGTGTTCATGACCACGCCCGCAAGGTCCCGGAGCGCGCCCACGTCCCGTGCGCCGAACGCGCGCGGCTTGGTGTCGATGACGCAGAGCGCGCCCAGCGCGAACCCCTCCGCGGTGCGCAGCGGCGCGCCCGCATAAAAACGGATGTGCGGCGCGCCGAGCACGAACGGGTTTTCGGCGAAGCGGGCGTCCCGGGTCGCGTCCGGCACCACCAGCGGATCGGCCTTACGGATGGCGAGATCGCAGAAGGCCGGCGCGCGCGGCGTCTCCCGCGCCTCGAAGCCCCATCGCGACTTGAACCACTGCCGATCGCGATCGATCAGCGAAATCAGCACGATGGGCGTGTCGAACAGGCGCTGCCCTAGTCGGGTCAGGCGGTCGAACGCCTCCTCCTGCGGGGTGTCGAGCAGATCGTAGGAGCGCAGCGCCGCGAGGCGGAGATCCTCCCGTTCCGGCGAAAGGCAGGCGGCCATCTGGGGCTGCGAGGCATTCGGAGGACGGCATGACGCCATGGGCGCGCTTCTCCCTTGAACCACCGGCGGCGGGACGCTCGACCGGGCGCAGAAGGCGTTATAGGGCCTCTTTTTCCGAGACGGGACCGCTAACATCCCACGCTGCGACACAACGCCCGTAGTACGATAGTCGCATAATTGCGGACGGTTTCACCCCTCCCCGCGTCACGACGACGGCGTCGGGCGCCGCTCTCCAAGAAAGCCGACAAGGCGTTCGGCCAGCGCCGCGGGCGGCTTCAACTGGCACTCCCACAGCACCAGAACGTCCCAGCCGAGATCGATGAGTTGCGCCAGCGCGCGCTTATCCCGCGCCGTATTGCGGGCGATCTTGGCGCGCCAATAGTCCGCATTGGTCTTGGGAGCGCGCGCGCCGCGGGCGCAGTCATGCCCGTGCCAGAAGCAGCCGTGCACGAAGATCGCCTTGCGGCGCGCCGGGAACACCAGATCCGGCGAGCCGGGCAACTGTTTGGCGTGGAGGCGGAAGCGGTAGCCGAGAGCGTGAGCCGCCCGGCGCACCAGCATTTCGGGCCGGGTGTCCTGCCCCTTCACCGCGCGCATGACGGCGGAGCGATGCTCCGGCGTCTCGGCCGTCACCCCGCGATCCGGGCCGGCGCGGGCCGCCCGAGCGCCGGCTCCAGCACCTGCTCGGCCAGAAACCGCACCACCGGCGCCGCCACCCCGTCGCCGGCAAGCTTGTAGGCGTCGCTGTAGTTCGCCGGCAAAACATAATCGTCCGGCAGGCCCATCAGCCGCGCCGCCTCCCGCGCGGACAGCAGGCGGCTGCGCACGACGCCATTCTCGATCACCAGCAGGGTCTGCCGGCTGGAGCCGCCCGCGGGCGTGCGCAGACAGCCGGCGATCCCGTCGAACCGCGCCTCGGCCCGCTGGACTTTCACGCCCGACGCATCCCGCCGCATCCGGCGATAGACCGTGCCGATGCGACGCTCGCCGGACGCCGCGGCCGCCGCGACCCGCGCCCGATGCAACGGCGCCATCAGCGCCAGCAGGTCCTCGGTCTGCGCCGCGGACCGCCACCGCACCCCCGCGGGCGCATCCTCGATCACGTCATCGAGGCGCGCCACATTGGCGCGCGGCGGACGGGGCGACAGCCAGACCCACGCGCGCTTGGCCTCGTCGCTCATCCCGGACCAGGCCGCGACCAGCGCTTTGGGATGCCACGGCGCCTGAGGGCCGGACGTCTGCGGCGCGAAGCCGGCGGCCGCCGCCTCCCGAAAGCCGACGATAAACAGCCGCGGCCGCGACTGCGGCAGAAACAGTGCGGCGTCGATCACTAGCGCGCCGAACCGATAGCCGGCCCCCGCGAGCGCCGCGCCGATGGACGCGAAATCGCGCCCGCCACGGGACGTCAGCGCGCCGCAGACGTTCTCCAGCACCAGCGTCCGCGGCGCCCGGCCTTCCGCGCGAAGCGCCTCGATCAGACGCCAGAACCCCCAGAACGCGCCGGACCGCGCGCCCTCAAGCCCTGCGCCTGCGCCCGCCAGCGACAGGTCCTGACAGGGGAACGACCCCCAGGCCATGTCCGCCCGCCCCGGCGTCTGCGCCGCGCTCAGATCGTGCACGTCGCCCACATGCAGATCGTCATCGCCCCAGTTGGCGCGGTAGGCCGCCGCCTTCTTCGGGCTCAGGTCATTGGCGAACGAACAGCGCCAGCCGGGCCCCAGCCCGACACGCGCCATGCCGCCGCCGGCGAAGAACTCGTAAAACGTGAAATCGTCCATCGCCGGCGTCGTTCCAGTCTGGAACCGTCAGGCCACCGCGGTGGTGGTGTCGTCCGTCGCCGCACCGGGCGTGTTCTTCTTGATCGACTCGATCGCGCTCAGAGCCGACGCCTTGGATTTGTACCCTTCCGAAGCGAACAGCGTCTGCCCGTTGGAGGCGACGAAACGGAACCGGTATTCGCCAGCCTTGTCCTTGTAAATCTGGAACTTGTACATCGCAAAATCCCCAAGGAATCACCGCCCGCAGCAGATTAGGCCGCGTCTCGAGCCCACGTCAAAATTTCGGGAACGCAATCCAGGCAAACTCCCCCAGCCGCCGTCTGCGGTCCGGCCGCCCGCAGACGCCACGGGCCGCCACCGCCGCCATCCTCCATCTCGCCGGCACGCGACGGCGATCCTCCCGACAGACAACACTCTGAGCAGAACGGCCTGCCGTTGACAAGAACAATAATGGAACATATGAAAAACAGAAGGCCTAACAGGACGCGCTCGTGGACATCGCCGCCAAGCTGACCATCCTCGCTGATGCCGCCAAATACGATGCGTCCTGCGCATCGAGCGGGACCGATCGCCGTCATTCGGGTCCGTCCCGTCCCGGCGGCGGCGCGCAGGGTCTCGGATCGACCGAAGGCGCCGGGATCTGCCATTCCTACGCGCCGGACGGGCGTTGCATTTCGCTGCTCAAGATCCTCCTGACCAACGCCTGCGCCTTCGACTGCCTCTATTGCATCAACCGCGCGTCGAGCAACGTGCCGCGGGCGCGATTCACCGTGAAGGAGGTGGTCAAACTCACGCTCGACTTCTACCGCCGCAACTACATCGAAGGTTTGTTTCTGTCGTCCGGCATCGTGCGAAGCGCAGATTACACCATGGAGCAGGTGGTCCGGGTTGCGAAATCCCTGCGGCTGGACCACGGCTTTCGCGGCTACATCCACCTCAAGACCATCCCGGACGCCGACCCTGCGCTGCTGGCCGAGGCCGGGCTGTACGCGGACCGGCTGTCCATCAATCTCGAGCTGCCGACGGAGGCCGGCCTGTCCCGGCTGGCGCCGGAGAAGGACGCGCGCGCAGTGCGTCGGAGCATGGCGACGTTGCGAGGGCGCATCGACGCTTCCCGCGCCGAGGCCCGCGCGCCCCGCTTCGCCCCCGCCGGGCAGAGCACGCAGATGATCGTGGGCGCAGACGACAGCGACGACCGCACCACGCTCGAGACCAGCGCCAATCTCTACGGCTCCTATCGCCTGAAGCGGGTCTATTACTCCGCCTTCAGCCCCATTCCGGACGCCAGCTCCCGGCTGCCGCCAAAGGCGCCGCCGCTCATGCGCGAGCACCGGCTTTATCAGGCGGACTGGCTGATGCGGTTCTACGGCTTCTCGGTCGAGGAGATCACCGAAGCGGGCGGCATGCTCGATCTCGCGCTCGATCCCAAGCTCGCCTGGGCGCTGCGCCATCGCGGTCTGTTCCCGCTCGACGTCAACCGCGCCTCGCGCGAGGAGCTGCTGCGGGCGCCGGGCCTTGGAAAGACCACCGTGGAGCGCATCCTCAGCGCCCGCCGCTTCCGCGCGCTGCGGGTCGAGGACCTGAAGCGCATGCGCACGCCGCTTGGCAAGGCGCTGCCGTTTCTCACCGCCGCCGACCATCGCCCGCGCCCCGGTCTGCTGGACGCGGCGAACCTGCGCGATCGGCTGGTTCCGCCGCCGCGCCAGCTGGCGCTCAGCCTGTGACGCCCCGGCGCGTCACGCTCGCCCATGAGGCCGACGTCGCCGGCTGGCGCACGGCGGCCCGGGCGCTGCTGGCGCGCGACGCCCCGGCCGAGGATGTGGTCTGGCAGGTGGCGGGCGGGGAGAACGACCTGTTCGCGGACGCCGGCCCGGAGCCTTTGGCCTCCTCGGGCGAAGCGCCCACGCGATCGGTGCCGCGGGCGTTTCTGGCGCTTGCGGACAAGACCTTGCTCCATTCCGATCCGAGCCGGTTCGACCTCTGCTATCGCCTGCTGCGCCGCGTGGCCGCCGACCGCTCGGCGCTGGGCGACGCCGCCGATCCGGATGTGGTGAGGGCCCACGCGCTGGCGAAGGCGGTGCGCCGCGACGCGCACAAGATGACCGCTTTCGTGCGCTTTCGGACGACCGGCGAGAACGCGTTCATGGCCTGGTTCGAGCCGGACCATCACATCCTTGAGGCGACCGCGCCGTTCTTCGTGCGCCGTTTCGCGGCCATGCGCTGGACCATCCTGACCCCGTCGCGCTCGGCCTGCTGGGATGGGCAGGACCTTGTGTTCGGCCCCGGCGCCTTGCGCTCCGACGCGCCGGCGGACGACGCCATGGAGGAGGTCTGGCGCGCCTATTACGCCAGCATCTTCAATCCCGCTCGGCTGAAGGTGGCCGCCATGCACTCCGAGATGCCGCAGAAGTACTGGCGCAACCTGCCCGAGGCCTCGCTCATCCCTGCGCTCATCGCGAAAGCCGGTCAGGTGACGCAGGCGATGACGGACGCGGTTCCGGCGGAACCGAGGCCGAACCCGACCCGGTTGCAGGCGCGCGAGACCCCGCCGCCGCCCTTAGCAGCGCCGAACACGCTCGCCGCCCTGCACGATGAGTTGGAAAGTTGCCGGGCCTGCCCGCTATGGGCGCCCGCGACTCAGGCGGTGCCCGGCGAGGGGCCGCCGGACGCCACGGTGATGGTGGTCGGCGAGCAGCCAGGCGACCGGGAGGACATCGCGGGGCGGCCGTTCGTGGGGCCCGCCGGCGCGCTGTTCGACAGGGCGTCAGCGGACGCCGGCCTGACGCGGTCAAGACTCTACCTCACCAATGCGGTGAAGCACTTCAAGTTCGAGCCGCGGGGCAAGTTCCGCCTGCACCGCTCGCCCAAGGTGGACGAGATCCGGGCCTGCGGCCCCTGGCTTGCGCGGGAGCGCGCGCTGCTGAAGCCCAGACTGGTGGTGGCCATGGGCGCGACGGCGGCGCGGGCGGTGCTCGGCGCGCCGGTCACGCTCGGGCAGCGGCGCAGTCGGGTGGAGCAGCTGGACGACGACGCGGCGGTGCTGATCACGGTGCACCCGTCCTATCTGCTGCGGCTCCCCGACCCGGACGCGCAGGCGCAGGAGTACGCCCGCTTCGTCGCGGATCTGCGACTCGCGGTTCCCTATCTCGGCGCCGCGTGATGAGCCGCGTCGCGCCGCTCCAGCGCGAAGGAGGCGAGCGCCACAACGACGCCGCCGAGCGCCAGCGCCACGCCGACCCAGGCCGGCGCGGTCCAGCCGTAGCCCAGCAGCAGCACCAGCCCGCCAAGCCAGGCGCCGAGCGCGTTGGCGAGGTTGAAGGCGGAATGGTTCAGCGCCGCGGCCAGCGTCTGGGCGTCGGCGGCCACATCCATCAGCCGCGTCTGCAGCGCAGGTCCGATGGCGAGGCAGCCGCCGATCAGGAACAGGTTCGGCGCCGCGAGCCAGACCCAGGAGGAGGTGACCGAGAAAGCCGCAAGCGCGATCGCGTTCCAGATCAGCGTCCCGAGGATGGTGGCTTTCAGCGCGCGGTCGGCGAAATAGCCGCCGGCGATGTTGCCCGCGATCATGCCGCAGCCGAGGATCGCGAGCATCAGCGGGACCGCGCCGGACGCAAGGCCCGTGACCTCGGTCAGGGTCGGCGCCAGATAGCTGTAGACCGAGAACATGCCGCCGAAACCGATGGCCGCGACGCCGAGCGTCAGCCAGACCTGCGGCTTCAGAAAGGCGGTGAGCTCCTGCGCGGGGCTCGCGCCCATGGGCGCGGCGATGCGGGGCAGGCATAGGCGCACGGCGAGCGCCGTCAGCAAGCCGAGCGCCGCCACCGCCACGAAGGTGGCGCGCCAGCCGAAGGTCTGCCCGAGCCAGGTGGCGAGCGGCACCCCGACCACATTGGCGACGCTGAGGCCGAGCAGCACGTTGCCGACCGCCTGGGCGCGGCGGTTCGGCGGCACGAGGGAGGCCGCCACCAGCGAGGCGACGCCGAAATAGGCCCCGTGGGGCAGGCCCGCAACGAAGCGGCCGAGATTGGCTGTGAGATAGCCGGGGGCGAGCGCGCTCGCCAGATTGCCCAGCGTGAAGAACAGCATGAGCCCGATGAGCAGCCCACGGCGGGGGGCGGAGGAGAGCGCGATCGCGAGCAGCGGCGCGCCCACCACCACGCCGAGCGCATACGCGCTGATCAGGTGCCCCGCTTCGGGAATGGTGACGCCTACGTCGCGCGCCACTTCGGGCAGCACGCCCATGGCGGCGAATTCGCCGGTGCCGATGGCGAGGCCGCCGATCGCCAGCGCGATCTGGCCTGCGGCGGCGCCGTAGGGCGCGGCGACCGGCGCTTCGAGCTGTTGCGGGCTGTTCGTCGAGAAACCCGCGTCCGCGGTCGCGCTCGTCATGGATCCGCTCCGGCCAAAAAAAAGGGCCGGCAAGCCGGCCCAAAGTCTAGGGAGGAAACGCCCAAGGAGGGCTGCGTCCGACCAGAGCCAGACACGAGTTGAGGTATATCGGCTCCCCGTTCATGCTGCAACGCAACGTCATGCATTGCTGTCATGCGTTTATCTGGCGCCCTGACCCGGCGCGACGAGCTGGCAGTCTTGGATTTTTAGCGTGCAGTTGCACATGAAAAAGGCTGATATTGCACCGCAACAAAGCCATGAATCCGTCGCCGTTTCTTGGCGATGCGGCTGGATCGGCCAGCGGCGCGCGCTATGACCGTTTGCGAGCCGGAGCCAAGGAGCGCCCCCTATGACCACGTCGGTGGCGATGTCTCGCGATCCCGCGCCGCCTTCGGGCGCGTCTGCGTTCATGCAGCGGGAGGCGCAGGCGGCCAAGTGGCCAAAACGTCCAATCCTGCTGATCCTCGCCCTTGCGGCGGGCGTCTTCGCCGCCTGGGCGGCGTTCGGCGGCGCGCGGGGACCGGCCGCTGCAACGGAGGACGCGCCCCGGACGCCCTCGCCCGCGAACGCCGTCGCCGCGGTCTCCGCCGATGCGGACCTGTCCGCGATCGAGCGGCGACAGCTCGCGGCGATCGCCGCGGCGGAAGCGGAGGAGCGGCGCCTTCAGGAGCTTTCGGCGAAACGGGAGGCGCTGGAGAAGGAGGTCGCGGACCTAACCGCGCCGCTGTCGCCGTCCGATGTGCGAGACGATCCCGACGCGACGAATGAGACGGCCGCCGCCGAGCCCTCGACCGTCTCCGAGCAGGCGGAGGCGCCGGCGCCGTCCGCCGGCGGGGAGACCGTGCGGGTGTTCATTTACGTGCGCACGAACGATCCGGAGGCGCGACGCCGGGCGCAAAGCCTGACGCAGGCGCTGCGGCGCCAGGGCGTGGAGGTGGCGGCCATCCGCGGCGTGCCCCATGCGGTGCTGCGCGACATGGTGCGGTTCTTCTATGACGGCGACGAGAACGCGGCGGCGCGGCTGGAAAGCGCGCTCAAGGACATGGACGGCGCGGCGCCCCTCACTCAGGACTTCCGGCGCAAGGCGGTCGCCCCGCGCCGGGGCACGCTGGAAATCTGGCTGTCGTGACCGGCGCGCTGTCCGTAACCGGCGCATAAGAAAAGGGCGTCCCGTGGGACGCCCTTTTCTCGCCGCACCCGGCGCCAGACGGTCTTCTCGACCGCGTTATAGGCTTCGCGTGGTCATCCACCAGGACATGGCGGTCATCCAAAACGCGAACGGGGTGCCAGACAGAGGGTGCATGATGTAAACTCCTGCACAACTTTGGTTGAACATGCCTGGGAGACAGTTCCGCAGGCATGTCCGCTGATTTGCTCAGTCAACGAAACAACAGACGAGATCGTTCCACAACACGACAATGGGACGACGACTTCCGGACAACGACGTCCGGATGAGACCTCGGTCGGCTCGATCTTGTCGTCCGCCTCCCCTTCCGCGATCGGCGTCGACCGGTCCTGCGGGCGCAGCATGTCGCGCCGCTTGCGCGCGCTCGTCCCGGAGCGCACAAGACCCCCGTCGCCCCTGCTCCGTTCCGAGGCCCTGAGGACGTGACCGAACCCGCCGCGCCGCCCCTAGCGCCCCGCGCCACCGCCCGGCTCGTTCCGGCGGAGACGGCGGAGGTCGGCCGGCTGCTGGCGCGAGGCGGGCTCGTGGCCTTCCCGACCGAGACGGTCTATGGCCTCGGCGCCGACGCCACCGACGCCCGCGCGGTCGCGGCGCTTTACGCCGCCAAGGGCCGGCCCGCCTTCAACCCGCTGATCGCACATGTCGCTTCCACCGCCGAGGCCCGCCGCTTCGGCCGGTTCGACGCGGCGGCCGAGCGGCTGGCGCGCACGTTCTGGCCCGGCCCGCTGACGCTGGTGGTCCCGGCGGTCGAGAGCTGCGCGGTGAGCGATCTCGCCCGCTCCGGCCTGCCCACGCTGGCGTTGCGGGTTCCGGGCCATCCCGTCGCCCGCGCGGTGATCGGGGCCGCGGGCCGCCCCGTCGCCGCGCCTTCCGCCAACCGCTCCGGCCGGGTGAGCCCCACCACCGCCGCCCATGTGCTCGCCGATCTCGACGGCCGCATCGACGCGGTGCTCGACGGCGGTGCCACCTCCGTCGGCGTGGAATCGACCATCGTCGCCTGCCTCGACGGCCGTGTGCGGCTGCTGCGGCCGGGCGGGCTCGCCCGGGCCGAGATCGAGCGCGCGCTGGGACGCCCGTTCGACGCGGCGCC
>NZ_JBHTMX010000015.1:21346-31587 GCF_042679725.1 Methylopila musalis | reverse complement strand
CGGGCGGAGAGCGGCAGCACGCCCGGCCCCGCCGGACCCGCCTCCGGGCCGTCGGCCGCCGGCGGCTCCTGCAGGATGGCGTGGGCGTTGGCGCCGCCGTAGCCGAAGGAGTTCACGCCCGCGAGCGCCGGCCCCGCGCCCTTCGGCATCGGCTGAAGCTCGGTGGCGAGCTTGAGGCCGAGCCCGTCGAAGTCGATCGCCGGGTTCGGCCTCTCGAGGTTCGCGACCGGGGGAATCTGCTGATGCGTGAGGCAGAGCGCCGCCTTGATCAGGCCCGCGACGCCGGCGGCGGCTTCGAGATGGCCGATGTTGGCCTTCACCGAGCCGACCACGCAGGCGTTTCCGTTCGAGCGGCCGGCGCCGACCGACGCGCCGAGCGCCGAGGCCTCCAGCGGATCGCCGACCGGGGTGCCGGTGCCGTGCGCCTCCACGTAGCGGATCTGGGACGGCTCCACCCGCGCCTCGGCGCAGACCGCGCGCACCAGCGCCTCCTGCGCCTTCGGGTTCGGCACGGTGATGCCTTCGGTGCGGCCGTCCTGGTTGGAGCCGGTGGCGCGCACCAGCGCGTAGATGCGGTCGCCGTCGGCCACCGCCCGCTCGGCGGGCTTGATCACCACCACGCCCGCGCCCTCGCCACGGCCATAGCCGTCGGCGCGGGCGTCGAAGCTCTTGGAGCGGCCGTCCGGCGACAGGAAGCCGCCCTTGCACATGGCGATCAGCGTCTCGGGCCGGTGCATGACGTTGACGCCGCCGACCAGCGCGAGGCTCGTCTCGCCGCGCCAGATCGACTGGCAGGCGTGGTGCAGCGCCACCAGCGAGGACGAGCAGGCGGTGTCCATGGTCACGGACGGGCCGCGCAGGTCGAGCAGGTAGGAGATGCGGTTGGAGAGGATCGTCAGCGTGGACGACACCGCCGAATGCTGGCCGATGTGCTCGCGGTTCAGCGGGCTGAACTGGGTGAGCAGGTTGTCGACCATGAAGCCGCCCACATAGACGGCGGTGTCAGAGCCCGCGAGGCTGTCCGGATCGACGCCGGCGTCCTCCAGCGCCTCCCAGGCGACCTCCATCAGCAGCCGCTGCTGCGGGTCGAGATAGGCGGCCTCGCGCGGCGACATGCCGAAGAAGGCGGCGTCGAACGCATCGATCGGCTGGGTCAGGAACCCGCCGGCCCGGACATACATCCGCCCCGGCGCCGCGGGACGGGGGTCGTAGAAGGCGTCGACGTTCCAGCGGTCCTGCGGAACCTCGATCACGCCGTCGCGGCCTTCGGCCAGAAGCCGCCAGTAGCTCGCCGCGTCCGACACGCCGCCGGGAAAACGGCAGCCGATTCCCACGAGGGCGAGATCGCCCACAGCGCCTTTCGACATCATGCATCCCCCAAATGTCGAGCGCGCGCCACGAGATGTCGCGGCGCACAAAATTGCTTACCTGGGGCTTTCTAGAAGATGACTATTTCAGTCAAATGACAATTTGAGAGTATAGAATGAGGAAAGTAAGATTTATGACTGAACTACATTCGCAGTATATGACAAAAAAATCTGCAATCAGCGTCAAGACCGCAGGCGCGGCGTTCGCAATGCCAGAAACAGATCGATCGATCACAACTCGGCTTTTTCTCCGCCCGACGCCGCATCCGGCTCCGGCCGCGCGATTCATCCTGACAAGTACGTGATCTCCCGCTCACGTTCGCGCGACGACGGGCGCCAGACCTACGCAGTTTTACGTAAGCCCCGCCTTCGGGCGCCGCAGCGCGTTACGGATTGATGTCGTCGCGCGAAAACACCGGCATGAGACCATCGGAGGACGCCTGCGGACGGCGCCGCACCCGTGCGTCGTCGGCCGCGCGGGGGCGTGTTCCGGGCGTCGGCGCGGCGCGGAGCCGTGGGACAGGACGCCGGACGCCCGGATGCGGCGCGGCCCGAGCGGATCAGGTGCCGCAGAAGGTGCGGTAGGGGCCGAAGTCCTCCGGCGCCGGGTCCGCATAGGCGGCGAAGGCCGGGCGGTCGTCATACGGCGCCGCCGTCGCCGCCCTCAGCTCCTCGAAAGGCGCGAAATCGTCGCGCTCCACCGCCGCCGCGATCACCGCCTCGACCCGGTGGTTGCGGGGAATGATCGCCGGATTGACCCGGCGCATGGCGGCGGCGACCACGTCCGGCGCCCGCCCCTCCGCCGAAAGGCGCGCCCGCCAGCGCGCGCTCCAGCCGTCGAATCCGGCCGCGTCGGCGAAGCTGGCGTTGAGCGCCGCGTCGCCCTCGGGCCGCTCCGCCGCGCGGGCGAGCCGGCGGAAGGTCAGCGTGTAATCGGCCCGGTCCCGCGCCATGAGGTCGAGCAGGTCCTGAACCAGCGAAAGGTCCTCCTCCCGGCCCTCCGCGAAGCCGAGCTTCGCGCGCAGGCCGTCGAGATAGGCGACGTTGAACAGCTCCGGATAGCGCTTCAGCAGCCCCCGCGCCTGCTCCAGCGCCGCGTTGGGATCGGGGTCCAGCAGCGGCAGCAGGGATTCGGCGAGCCGCGTCAGGTTCCACTGCCCGATGTTCGGCTGGTTGGCGTAGGCGTAGCGGCCGAACTCGTCGATGGAGCTGAACGAGGCCGCCGGATCGTAGGCGTCGAGGAAGGCGCAGGGGCCGTAATCGATGGTCTCGCCCGCGATCGACATGTTGTCGGTGTTCATGACACCGTGGACGAAGCCGACCAGCAGCCATTTCGCGATCAGCGCCGCCTGCCGTTCGATCACCGCCTCCAGCAGCGCGAGATAGGGCCGCTCCGCGTCGCCTGCGGCCGGGTAATGCCGCGCGATCGCGTGGTCTGCGAGCGTCCTGAGCCCGGCGACATCACCCAGCGCCGCGAAATACTGGAACGTGCCGACCCGGATGTGGCTGGAGGCGACCCGCGTCAGCACCGCGCCCGGCAGCACGCGCTCGCGGATCACCGCCTCGCCGGTCGACACCGCCGCCAGCGCCCGCGTGGTGGGCACGCCGAGCGCGTGCATGGCCTCGCTGACGAGATACTCCCGCAGCACCGGCCCCAGCGCCGCCCGTCCGTCGCCGCGCCGGGAGAAGCGCGTCAGCCCCGCGCCCTTGAGCTGGATGTCGCGGCGGGCGCCGTGGACGTCGATCACCTCGCCGAGCAGGATGGCGCGGCCGTCGCCGAGCTGCGGAACGAAGCCGCCGAACTGGTGCCCGGCATAGGCCGCGGCCAGCGGCTCCGCGCCGCCCGGCGCCCGGACGCCGCCGAAGATCGCCGCGCCCTCCGGACTGTCCAGCGCCTCCGCGTCGAGGCCGAGCTCCGTCGCGAGCGGCCGGTTCAGCGCGATCAGCCGGGGCGCCGCGACCGGCGTCGGCGCCACCTTGTGATGAAACGTCTCCGGCAGCCGGGCGTAGGAGTTGTCGAACCGGATGGTGATGGGCAAAACGGCGCCTCGCGGATGGATCGGCCTTCGATCGCTTGTCCCTTCAGCTAGGCCGGGGCGGGACCGAGGTCGAGACCCGATGTCGCGATCGACGACGACATCGTGATCTGCTCTTCTTCGTTCGTTCACCTACTTTCGTCCAAACGCGGCCGGCGTCGCGCGCCATGGGAGTTCTGTCGCATGCGGACGGTTCGCGTCCTCGGAGCGGTCTGCGTCGTCGCGCTGGCAGGCGCGGCCGTTCTTTATGGCCTCGGCCGCGGAGGCTCCTCCACCGCGCAGACCGCCGCGCCGCCGCCGCCCGCCGTCACCGTGGCCACGCCGCTGGTGCGGCAGGTGACGGATTACGACGAGTTCACCGGCCGGTTCGAGCCCACCGCCACGGTGGAGGTTCGGCCCCGCGTGTCCGGCTATCTCACCGAGATCAACTTCGCCGACGGCGCGCTGGTGGAGGCGGGCCAGGTGCTGTTCGTGATCGACAAGCGTCCTTACCAGACCGCGCTCGCCCAGACGGAGGCGCAGCTCGCCGGCGCCCGCGCCCAGCTCGCCTTCGCGGAGGCCGACGCAGAGCGCAGCCAGAAGCTTGTCACCAGCTCCAACATCTCCGTCGCCACCCACGAGCAGCGGGTGCAGCAGCGGCAGGCGGCGGACGCGGCGCTGAAGGCCGCTGAGGCGGCGGTGGCCCGCGCGCGGCTCGACCTCGAGTTCACCGAGGTGCGCTCGCCCGTGAAGGGCCGCGCCTCCGACCGTCGGATCGACATCGGCAATCTGGTGGTGGGCGACGGGGCCTCCACGGTGCTGACCACCGTGCTCGCCGAGGACCCGCTCTATTTCGTGTTCGACATTTCCGAAGGCGACCTGCTCGCCCGCCAGCGGCAGGTGGGCGGCGCCGCGCGGGCGACGCAGGGGCTCCCCGTCAGCGCCCGGCGCGACGGCGAGGACGGCTGGCCCCGCCAGGGCGTGCTCGACTTCCTCGACAACCGCCTGCAGACGGGTTCGGGCACCATCCGCGCCCGCGCCACCTTCGCCAACGCCGACGCCGCGCTGACGCCCGGCCAGTTCGGCCGCCTGCGGGCGCCGCGGGGCGAGGCCTACGAGGCGCTGCTCGCGCCGGAACGCGCCGTGCTGAGCGACCAGATCGAGAAGGTGGTGCGCGTGGTCGACGACAAGAACGTGGTGCGGCAGCGCAAGGTGCGCGTCGGCCCGCCCCAGCCGGGCGGCCTGATCGTGATCCGCTCCGGGATCGAGAAGACCGACCGCATCGTCATCAACGGCCTGATGCAGGCCCGCGTCGGCGCGACCGTGCGGCCGGAGCCCGGCGCCATCGAGCCCGCGGCCCCGCCCGCAAGCTGACACCACGAGGCGACGCCGATGCGGCTTGCGCATTTCTGCATCGACCGGCCGATCTTCGCGGTCGTGCTGTCGATCCTGATCACGCTGATCGGCGCGGCGAGCTTCTTCTCGCTGCCGCTGTCGCAATATCCGGAGATCGTGCCGCCGACCGTCGTCATCCGCGCCAACTATCCGGGCGCCTCGGCGCAGGTGGTGAGCGACACGGTGGCGACGCCGATCGAGCAGCAGATCAACGGCGTCGAGGACATGCTCTACATGTCCTCGCAGGCCACCGGCGACGGCCAGCTCACCACCACCGTCACGTTCAAGCTCGGGACCGATCTCGACAAGGCGCAGGTGCTGGTCCAGAATCGGCTGTCGCTGGCGCTGCCCCGCCTGCCGGAATCCGTGTCGCGGCAGGGGCTCACCGTCCGCAAGTCCTCGCCCGACCTGCTGCTCGCCGTCCACATGCGCTCGCCGGACGGCTCCCGCGACCAGCTCTACGTCTCGAACTACGTGAACCTCGCGATCCGCGACCGCCTCGCCCGCATCGAGGGCGTGGGCGACGTGCGCATGCTGGGCGCGCAGGACCTGTCCATGGTGATCTGGCTCGATCCGGACAAGGCGGCGGCGCGCAACCTGACCGCGGGCGAGATCGTGACGGCGCTGCGCGCCCAGAACGCGCAGATCTCCGCCGGAGTGGTCAACCAGCCGCCCACCGCCACCTCGCGCGCGTTCCAGCTCAACGTGGAGGCGCTCGGCCGCCTGTCCGATCCGGCCCAGTTCGGCGCGGTGATCATCAAGAGCGAGAACGGCCGCGTCACCCGCGTGCGCGACGTGGCGCGGGTCGAGATCGCGAGCCAGACCGTCACCGACCGCACCTACATCAACGACGCGCCGGGCGTCGGCGTCGGCGTGTTCCAGCTGCCCGGCGGCAACGCGCTCGCCACCGCCGACGAGGTGCGGGCCACCATGGCGGAGCTCGCGGCGGATTTCCCGCCGGGGATTGAATACGCCATCAACTTCGACCCCACCCGCTTCGTCTCGGCCTCGGTCAACGCGGTCTACGCCACCATCATCGAGGCAGTGATCCTGGTCGCGCTGGTGGTGCTGCTGTTCCTGCAGCGCTGGCGCGCCGCCATCGTGCCGATCGTGGCGATCCCGGTGTCGCTGGTCGGCACCTTCGCCGCGCTCGCCGCCTTCGGCTATTCGCTCAACACCATCTCCCTGCTCGGGCTGGTGCTCGCCATCGGCATCGTGGTCGACGACGCCATCATCGTGGTCGAGAACGTGGAGCGGAACCTGGAGAACGGCCTGACGCCGAAACAGGCCGCCCACGTCACCATGGACGAGGTAGGCGTGGCGCTGATCGCGATCGCGCTGGTGCTGATGGCCGTGTTCGCGCCGGCGGCGCTGATGCCGGGCATTCCGGGGCAGTTCTTCGAGCAGTTCGCCATCACGATTTCGGTCGCGACGCTGATCTCCGCCTTCGTGTCGCTCACGCTGTCGCCGGCGCTCTGCGCCATCCTGCTGAAACCCCACGCCCATGGCGAGGCGGCGCGGCCGCGGTTCTGGCCGGCGCGGGCGCTGCAGTGGTTCTTCCGCCAGTTCAACCGCGCCTTCGACTGGACGGCGGACCGCTACGGCCGGCTCACCGCGCGGCTGCTGCGGGTGTCGGCGCTGGCGCTTGCGGTCTATCTCGGCCTCGTCGGTCTCGCCGGCTGGCAGCTGATGCGCGCGCCGACCGGCTTCATTCCGGATCAGGACCAGTCCCTGCTCGTCACCATCGTGCGCCTGCCGCCGGGCGCCGCGCTCGACCGGGCGGACGCCGCCGTGGTCGAGGTCGCGGAGCGGCTGAAGCGGCTCGACGGGGTGCAGGTGGCGGTGTCGAGCAGCGGCATCGACGGCGCGACCGGCTCCAACGCCTCCAATGTGGGCCGCGTCTTCACCGTGCTGAAGCCGCACGAGGAGCGGGCCGCGCAGGGGCTCGACCTCGCGACCATGCGGGCCAAGGTGAACGCGGCGCTGGCCGACATCCAGGACGCGCAGATCGTCACCGTGCTGCCGCCCTCGGTGCGCGGCATCGGCTCCACCGGCGGCTTCAAGATGATGCTGACGAGCCAGCTCGGCGCCTCGGCCGAAGAAATCGGCGCGGTGGCGAACGAGCTCGTCGCCGCGGCCAACAAGCGGCCCGAGCTGTCGCGGGTGTTCACCCCGTTCGACACCGGCACCCCGAAGATCTTCGCCGACATCGACCGCGTGAAGGCGGAGATGATCGGCGTGCCCGCCGACCGGGTGTTCGAGACGCTCGAGGTCTATCTCGGCTCGGCCTATGTGAACGACTTCAACCTGCTCGGCCGCACCTACCGCGTCGCCGCGCAGGCGGACGGCCCGTTCCGGCAGGACGTGGACGGCATCGGCCGCTACCGCACCCGCAGCGACACCGGCGAGATGGTGCCCCTGAGTTCGGTCGCGAGCTTCCGCGAGATCACCGGCGCCTATCGCGTGCCGCGCTACAACCTGTTCCAGGCGGCGGAGATTCAGGGCGCGGCGGCGCCGGGCTTCTCCTCCGGCGACGCCATGACCGCCATGGAGCAGGTGGCGGCCGAGACGCTGCCGCCCGGCTTCGATTTCGAATGGACCGAGCTCAGCCTGCAGGAGAAGCTCGCCGGCAGCGCCGGGCTCTATCTGTTCGCGGCCTCGGTGCTGCTGGTGTTCCTGCTGCTCGCCGCCCAGTACGAGAGCTGGACCCTGCCGCTCGCCATCATCCTGATCGTGCCCATGTGCCTGCTGGCGGCGGTGTCGGGCCTCAGCATCCGCGGCATGCCGGTCGACATCCTGGCGCAGGCGGGATTCGTGGTGCTGATCGGGCTCGCGGCCAAAAACGCGATCCTGATCGTGGAGTTCGCCAAGCAGAACGAGGAGCGCGGACAGGGCCGCGCCAAGGCCGCGATCGAGGCCGCCAAGACCCGCCTGCGGCCGATCCTGATGACCTCGCTCGCTTTCATCCTCGGCGTTCTGCCGCTGGCGCTGGCGAGCGGCGCCGGCGCCGAAATGCGCCAGTCGCTCGGCACCTCGGTGTTCTACGGCATGATCGGCGTCACGATCTTCGGCCTGATCTACACGCCGCTGTTCTACGTCGCCTGCCGGGCGCTGGCGCGCGACACGCCCAAAACTCAAGACGCCCCCGCGCGCCTCGCGCCGGCGGAGTGAGGGGCGTGGGAGCCGCGTCGGAGCACGCGTGAGCGAGCCCGGTCACGCGCGCCCTCTTTCCTTGTCCCGGCCTTGAGCCGGGACCCAGAAACGTCTCCGTGGGAGAATAAAGCTCCCCGCACGTCGCGCCTTTTCCGGAAAAGCCAGCGTCTCTGGGTACCGGCTCAAGGCCGGGACAAGAACGGCGGCGCCCGCAGCGTCAGCCTCGCGAAGCTCCGGCGCCCCACGCATCGAAGCCGCCAGCATCGACGCGCTCGCAGCGTCAAATCCACGACGCCCACTTCCCTTGTCCCGGCTCAAGGCCGGGACAAGGGAAGTGGGCGTCGCGGATAACGCTGAGCGCGCTCTCGAAACCGCCCCCCTTCGTCAGCCCCCCGTGGGCGACCAATCGGGCGGGGCGAGTTCGAAGCCGGCGAAATCGAAGGCGGGGGCGACGGTGCAGCCGACCAGCGACCAGTCGCCGAGGCTCCGCGCCGCCTGCCACGCCCCGTGCGGGACCACGCCTTGCGGCCGTTCGCCGGCGGAGAGATCCGGCCCGAGGCGCAGGCGCTCCACATCCACGCCGTCCGCCGACAGCGACAGCTCCACCGCCGCGCCGGCGTAGTGGTGCCAGGTCTCGACCGCGTCCACCCGGTGCCAGTGGGACGACCATCCGGCCTTCAGCAGGAAGTAGATGCAGGTGGAGCGGGAGCGGCCGGCGGCGTCCGTCGCGGGGTCGCGGAAGGTCTCGCGGTAGAACCCGCCCTCCGGGTGCGGCTTGAGCCCCAGAAGCCGGACGATCGCGTCCGCGTCGAGCGCCTCCGTCATCCGCGGTTCTTCCGTTCCCTCAGCGCCGCGAAGGTCGCGGCCGCGTCCCCGCCCGACAGGCCGAGCGCCGCCGCCACCCGGTCTTCGCCCGCGCGCAGGAACAGGTTGGTGGCCCGCTCCGCGCCGATGGTGCTCGGCACCGTGGGCTCGCCCGCCGCCCGCTTGCGCTCGATCTGGGCGAGCCGCGCCGCGATCGCCGAATCCTCCGGCAGCACGCCGGCCGAGAACCGGGCGTTGGAAAGCGTGTACTCGTGGCCGCACCACAGCCGCGTCTCCGCCGGCAGGGCCGCGAGCTTGCCGAGCGAGCGCCACATGGCCTCCGGCGTATCCTCGAACAGGCGGCCGCAGCCCATGACGAACAGCGTGTCGCCAGCGAACAGCCAGCCCTCGCGCGGCTCGTGATAGACGATGTGGCCCTTGGTGTGGCCGGGGGTCGCGATCACCTCGAACCGCCACGGGCCGGCCTCCGCCACGTCGCCTTCGGCGAGCGACACGTCGAGGCCGGGAATGGCGTCCGCCTCCGCCTTCGGCCCGAACACCTTCGGGTGGAAGCGCTCGATCAGCGCCGGCAGGCCGTCGATGTGGTCGGCGTGCTTGTGGGTGATGAGCACATGGGTCAGCGCCCAGCCGCGGGCGTCGAGCGCCTCCAGAATCGGCCCCGCCTCCGGCGCGTCCACGAGGACGACCGTGTGGGACGTGGAATCGGCCAGCAGCACGGCGTAATTGTCGCTGAGGCAGGGGATGAGGACGATCTCGGCGGACATGCGCGCTCCGGGCTTGCGACGGGGCCGAGAGGCTAGCGGTCGAGGCCCGTGGGTCAAGGGCGTGCGCTGACGGACGGCGCGCTCCGTGGTCTGCTGCGGCCCCCGCGCGGCCGGCTGATCGCGCTCGCCGCCGCGCTGCGGCGGGAAGGCGCCCGAAGCCTCGCGCTGCGCACATCGCTGGCCGAGGGCCAGGAGGCGTTTTCCTGGACATGGCCCGAGCGGTGAGCCGCCCGGACACATGCGAAGGGCGGACGCGGCCTAAGCCGCGCCCGTCGTCCGCGTCACCTCACGACACGAAGATGTCGGAGGCTGACAGCGTCGGGTTCGAGGTGAGCGTCGCGATCTTGATCGCGGCGATCGAGCCCGTGCCGTCCGCGTCGTAGAACAGCGAGCCGGACGATTTGTGGTAGATGAGCCGGTCCGAGGCGTCGGCCGCGGCGGCGCCGAGATGGAACGCGCTTGCGGAGAGCGCCCCTTCCGACAGCGCCGTGAAGGCCGCGCTGTCCAGTTCGATCCGGTCGACGCCGTGGGCGAAGTCGACGATCGTGTCCACGCCCGAGCTTGAGGTCGGCTTGTCCACGAAGCGGAAGGTGTCGGCGCCAGCGCCGCCGCGCAGGATGTCCGCGCCAGCGCCCCCGATCAGGATGTCGTTTCCGGCTCCGCCGTTCAGCTCGTCGTTGCCGCCAAGTCCGTTCAGCGTGTCGTCGCCCCGACCGCCGAAC
>NZ_JBHTMX010000015.1:0-21249 GCF_042679725.1 Methylopila musalis | reverse complement strand
TTCGCTCGACCCGTTCCAACGCAACGTGATCTGCGCCCCGTCCGGCGTGTTGGTGAGGTAGGGCTTCAGCGTGTCGAAGTCGCCGACGTTCAGATAGCTCAGCGACACCCGGTCGCCGGTTCCGAAGTCCTTGATCACATCCGCGCCGAAACCACGCTCAGGGTAGGAAAAGATGTCGGAGCCCGCGCCGCCGTACAGAACGTCATTGCCCGTTCCGCCGATCAGGGTGTCGTTGCTGCGCCCGCCGTAGAGTTCGTCGTTGCCGCCGCGTCCGTCGATCGTGTCCGCGCGCCTGGTGCCGACCAGCTTGTCCGCGCCGCTGGTGCCCGTGAATGTCGCCATCGTCTGCGTCTCCCGAAGAGCCGTGCTTAAGATTTCAACTGTGACATGCCGATTTATTTCGCAGTGCAACCATGGTTGTCTAGAGATAAATTCCTCATCGCGGCGTGGGGCGCCTCACTGGACGCACGCCCGCCCGGGCGTTTCAGGACGCGCCCGCTCACGGGAGTCGCAAAGCCCGCAGGCGGCGGCTACATAGGGTCTCATGGCTCTGGACGTGGTCGATCTCCGGGATTTCTACGCCCGCCCGCTGGGCGAGATCGCCCGGCGCATCCTGCGCGCCAAGCTCCGGGCGCGCTGGGCGTCGGTGGACGGCCTGCGCGTGCTCGGCTTCGGCTACGCCACGCCCTATCTCGGCGTGTTCCGGGCCGAGGCGGAGCGACTGATCGCCTTCAGCCCGGCCCAGCAGGGCGTCATCGCCTGGCCCGAGACGCCGCCCCAATCCTCGGCGCTGGTGGAGGGCGACATGTGGCCCCTGCCGGACG
Source organism: Methylopila musalis (assembly GCF_042679725.1). Taxonomy (NCBI): domain Bacteria; kingdom Pseudomonadati; phylum Pseudomonadota; class Alphaproteobacteria; order Hyphomicrobiales; family Methylopilaceae; genus Methylopila; species Methylopila musalis. The sequence goes on along the minus strand of NZ_JBHTMX010000015.1, from coordinate 20,425 downwards.
CAGCCGCCGACCGCATCATCGCGGTGCACGCGCTGGAGACGAGCGACTCCGCCGCCGAACTGTTGCGCGAGGCCTGGCGCTGCCTCGCGCCCGGCGGGCGGCTGATCGTGGTGGCGCCGAACCGGCGCGGCGCCTGGGCCCAGACGGACGCCACCCCCTTCGGCCACGGCCGCCCCTTCAGCCGCAGCCAGCTCACCGACCTGCTGCGCGAGGCCATGTTCACGCCGGAAGGCTGGGACGAGGCCCTGTTCATGTGGCCGGTGGAGCGGGGCCTTCTGCTGCGTTCCGCCTTCGCCTTCGAGCGCTTCGGCGCAAGGCTTTGGACGCCCTTCGCCGGCGTGCATCTGGTGGAGGCGAGCAAGCAGGTCATCCGCCCGCTGCCCGCCCGCTCCGCCCGGCGGGTGGTGACAGCCCGCGCCGCCGCCCCCTCGCCCGTGGCGGCCCCCGCCCCGGCGCCTCTCAGTCGCGGCTGAGCAGGAACACGCCCTGCGCCCCGAACAGGTTCCAGAACCACCACGGCGCGTTGACCCGGACCGGACGGCCGGTGGAGTCCAGCGCCACCGCGCGCTCCATGCGCGCGCCCACGAGCTCCGCCAGATCGACGAAATCGCGGATGGTGCAGAGATGGATGTTCGGCGTCTCGTACCAGGCGTCGGGCAGATTGGCGTTCACCGGCATGCGGCCGGTCAGCACCAGCTGCGCCCGCGTGCGCCAGTGGCCGAAGTTCGGCACCGACACCACCGCCCGGCGGCCGATGCGCAGCAGGTCCTCCATGACCTGCTTCGGGCGACGCATGGCCTGAAGCGCCTGCGATAGCACCACATAGTCGAAGGCGTCGTCCGGGTAGTAGCCGAGGTCGGCGTCGGCGTCGCCCTGGATCACCGACAGGCCATGGGCCACGCAGGCGTTCACACCCGCCTGGGACAGCTCGATGCCGCGGCCGTCCACCCCGCGCCGTTCGATCAGAAGGCGCAGCAGCGATCCGTCGCCGCAGCCCACGTCAAGCACCCGCGATCCCGGCTGGACCATCTCGGCCACCAGCAGGTGGTCGGGCCGCGGCGCGGACGCCAGCGCCTCGGGCGCGACGAGCGGATCGGTGGAGACGACGGACATGAGGCTCATTTCACACAAAGATGACGCGGTTCACGCTGGACTTTCAACCGGCGCGACATAGACCCTCATCCGATTACGGCATCCCAACCGTCCCGCCTAGCCAGACGGCGCTCCCTCCCGGACGCCGCAGCCATGGAAACCGCATGCAAGAAGTCCATGTCGACCCCAAGCCGCCCGTGTCCACCTGGGCGTTCCCCATCGCGGGCGTGGCGTTCTATCTCGTGCTCAAACTGCTTGGGCTGACGGACGGCTACGACGGATCCGCGCTCGGGCTCGCGGCGTCGGTCGCGCTGGTGCCGGTGCTGTTCGGCGCGGTGTTCGCCGCCGTCCACCACGCGGAGGTCATCGCCCACCGCACCGGAGAGCCCTACGGCACGCTGGTGCTGACCATGGCCGTCACCATCATGGAGGTGGCGGTGCTGTCCTCCGACATGCTGGGCGAGAACCCGAACCCGGTGCTCGCCCGCGACACGATCATGGCGGTGCTGATGATCGTGGTGAACGGCCTCGTCGGCGTCTGCATCATCTTCGGCGGCCTGCGCCACAAGGAGCAGAGCTTCCGCGTCACCGGCGCGAACGCCTATCTCGCCGTGCTCATTCCGCTGGCCGCGCTGTCGCTGGTGCTGCCGAACCACACGGTCGCGGTCGCCGGCGGCGTCTATTCCATCAGCCAGCTCGCCTTCGTCGCGGTCGCGACGCTCGCGATCTACGCCTCGTTCCTCTACACCCAGACCGTGCGCAACCGCGAGTATTTCGCGGTGGTGATCGAGGACGACGAGGTCGCCGACAAGGCCCACAAGCCCGGCAACCGCAGCGTCATCTTCTCCTTCGTCTTCCTGGTCGTGGCGCTGGCGGTGGTCATCCTGCTGGCCAAGACCTTTACCAGCGTGGTCGCCTTCGGTCTCGACCGCGCCAGCGCCCCGCCTGCGGTCGCCGGCGTCATCGTCGCGCTGCTGATCCTGATGCCGGAATTCGCCGCGGCGCTCCGGGCCGCGCGCGTCAACAAGATCCAGAAGAGCATCAACCTCGCGCTGGGCTCGGCCTGCGCCACCATCGGCCTCACGATCCCGGCCATCGCCACGCTGTCGATCGTGTTCGGCGCGCCGCTGCAGCTCGGGCTCGACTCCAAGGACACGGTGATCCTGCTCGTGACCGTCGCGGTCTCGCTGCTCACCTTCGGCACCGGCCGCACCAACATCCTCTACGGCCTGATCCACCTGGTGCTGTTCGCGACCTTCATGTTCCTGGTGATCGTGCCGTAAGGCGCGATCCCTTCGGGGCATGAAAAAAGGCGGGCGCCGCGGCGCCCGCCTTTTTCGTGTTCCGTCCGGACGGTCGGATCAGACCGCCTCGGCCTCGCGCTTGCGCTCCTCGCGCTTGCGCTCGTTCGGGTCCAGCAGGCGCTTGCGCAGGCGGATGGACTTCGGCGTCACCTCCACCAGCTCGTCGTCCTGAATCCACGCCAGAGACCGCTCGAGGGTCATGCGGATCGGCGGCGTCAGGCGCACCGCCTCGTCCTTGGACTGGGTGCGGATGTTGGTGAGCTTCTTGCCCTTGAGGACGTTGACCTCGAGGTCGTTGTCTCGGCTGTGCACGCCGATCAGCATGCCCTGATACACCTTCCAGCCCGGCTCGATGATCATCGGGCCGCGGTCCTCGAGGTTCCACAGCGCGTAGGCCACCGCCTCGCCCGGCTCGTTGGCGATCAGCACGCCGTTCACCCGGCCGGCGATCTCGCCCTTGTAGGCGCCGTAGGCGTGGAACAGGCGGTTCATGATCGCCGTGCCCTTGGTGTCGGTCAGGAGCTCGCCCTGATAGCCGATCAGGCCGCGGGTCGGGGCGTGGAACACCAGACGCAGGCGGTTGCCGCCGGACGGGCGCATCTCCAGCATGTCGGCCTTGCGCTCCGACATCTTCTGCACGACGACGCCGGAATGCTCCTCGTCGACGTCGATCACCACCTCTTCGATCGGCTCGACGACCTGGCCGCTCTCGTCCTTCTGCAGCACCACGCGGGGACGCGACACGCCAAGCTCGAAGCCCTCGCGGCGCATGGTCTCGATCAGGATCGCAAGCTGAAGTTCGCCGCGGCCGGAGACGATGAAGGCGTCCTTCTCGGCGGACTCCTCCACCTTGAGCGCCACGTTGCCCTCGGCCTCCTTGAGCAGGCGGTCGCGGATGACGCGGCTCGTCACCTTGTCGCCCTCGGTGCCGGCGAGCGGGCTGTCGTTGACGCTGAAGGTCATGGAGACGGTGGGCGGGTCGATCGGCTGGGCCTGGATCGGCTCGGTCACCTGCGGGTCGCAGAACGTGTCGGCGACCGTCGCCTTCACGAGGCCGGCGATGGAGACGATGTCGCCCGCCTCGCCGAGTTCGATCGGCTGGCGCTCGATGCCGCGGAAGGCGAGGATCTTGGAGACGCGGCCGGTCTCGACCAGATTGCCGTTGCGGTCCAGCACCTTCACCGACTGGTTCGGCTTCACCGTGCCGGAGGAGATCCGGCCGGTGATGATGCGGCCCAGGAACTGGTTCGCCTCAAGCAGCGTGCCGAGCATGCGGAACGGGCCTTCCTCGACCTTGGCTTCCGGCACGTGCGTCAGGATCAGGTCGAACAGCGGCGCGAGGCCGTCGTCCTTCGGGCCTTCCGGCGCGTAGTTCAGCCAGCCGTCGCGGCCCGAGCCGTAGAGGATGGGGAAGTCGAGCTGCTCATCGGTGGCGTCGAGCGCCGCGAACAGGTCGAACACCTCGTTGATGACTTCCGAGGCGCGGGCGTCCGGGCGGTCGATCTTGTTGACCGCGACGATGGGGCGAAGCCCGATCTTCAGCGCCTTGGACACCACGAACTTGGTCTGCGGCATCGGGCCTTCGGCCGCGTCCACCAGCACGATCACGCCGTCGACCATGGAGAGGATGCGCTCCACCTCGCCGCCGAAGTCGGCGTGGCCGGGCGTGTCGACGATGTTGATGCGCGTGTCCTTCCAGACGACCGAGGTCGCCTTGGCGAGGATGGTGATGCCGCGCTCTTTTTCGATGTCGTTGGAGTCCATCACGCGCTCGGCGACGCGCTGGTTGTCGCGGAACGAGCCCGACTGCTGGAGCAGCTTGTCGACGAGGGTGGTCTTGCCGTGGTCGACGTGGGCGATGATCGCGATGTTGCGAAGTTTCATAGGGTCCCGCTCCGGGCCGGGGGATGGCGTTCCCGGCTCGCGTCCTTCGTTGGTCGTCATGGTTATGCGCGGCACCAATGCGGGAGACCGGCTGAAAACGCAAGTGCGCCGGCGCCTCAGGGCTCCAGAATGAACGGTATTCCGGTGCGCTTCTGGACGGCGTGGTAGTAGTCGTAGATCGCCTTGCCGCGATTGGCGGGGTCTTTGAGCCCCCATTTCGTGGTCGCCACGAAATGCAGCACCTTCACCCGCTCCAGCGTCTCCGCCCGGGACAGAGGGTCGGGATCGCTGGAGTGGATCTTGTAGTTGTAGGCGTGCGGCAGGTAGAGCCGGTCCGCCCGGCCGAAGATTTCGTTGAGGATCGACTGGTCCCGGAGCCGCCGGTTGCGCCGAAGCTCCATGAAGTCGAGCGCCGTGTTGAAGGCGCCCACCCCGATCGCCGACTGGTCGAACGCCACGAAGCCGGTGTTGAAGCCGGTCCGATCCGCGCCCCGGCCGCGATGCTCGGGCGTGAAGTCCGGGTCCGGCGCGCCGGTGCGGACGGCCGCGAGATCGTGGTTCAGGTCGAACACGTCCGAGAAATCGTCGACGACCAGCATGTCGCTGTCCATCAGCACGACCTTCTCGTACTGGGCGAGACGCAGCACGTTCAGCTTCACGAAAGCCGCCTTCTTGGACGGCAGCTCGTAACGATCACGCCGGCGGCTCACGGGCCGCCCCTCCTTGTCGTAGCGCGTCATGTTCTCAGGCGTGAGGAAGGACGACGTGTCGACGTCGACGATCTTCAGGCCCGGACACAGCGCCTCGAGCGCGATGCCGTGTTCCAGCGACAGCGGCGCCACGCCGGGAGACTGCAGCAGGATGACGTCCACCTCGTCCCGCCGGCCGAGACGCTCGTGCAGCGACAGCAGGAAGGCCGCGCCCATGCCGATGAAATTGTCGGTGATGGTGGTCACCACCGCGTAGCGGCGCGGCTCCCGCACCGGCAGGTCGCCGAGATAGACGCGATCGGTCTGCGGCCACGCCAGCGGACGCAGCCGGCGCAGCTCGTTGAGGGTCCGGGACAGGCCGCGCAGCAGCCCGCCGGGGGCGACGGCCATCCCCGCCGTCCGTCCGCTCAGCCTTCGTTCCGGCGACGGCGCGCGCCGAGCGTGCGCAGCCGGAGCGCGTTGAGCTTGATGAAGCCGGCGGCGTCGCGGTGGTCATAGGCGACCGCGCCGTCCTCGAAGGTGACAAGCTCCTGGTCGTAGAGCGAGTTCGGGCTCTCGCGGCCGGTGACGATGACGTTGCCCTTGTAGAGCTTGAGCCGCACCACGCCGGAGACGTCCTTCTGGGACAGGTCGATCGCCGCCTGCAGCATCTCGCGCTCCGGGCTGAACCAGAAGCCGTTGTAGACGAGCTCCGCGTAGCGCGGCATCAGCTCGTCCTTGAGATGGGTCGCGCCGCGGTCGAGCGTGATCGACTCGATCGCCCGGTGCGCCGCCAGCAGGATCGTGCCGCCCGGCGTCTCGTAGACGCCGCGGGACTTCATGCCCACGAAGCGGTTCTCGACCAGATCCAGCCGGCCAATGCCGTTGGCCTTTCCGAGCGCGTTCAGCCGGGTGAGGATCGAGGCCGGGGACAGCGCCTCGCCGTCGATCGCCACCGCGTCGCCCTTCTCGAAGGCGATCGAGATCAGCGTCGGCTGGTCGGGCGCGTCCTCGGGGGAGATCGTGCGCATGTGCACGTCTTCCGGCGCGGGCAGGCTCGGGTCCTCCAGCACCTTTCCTTCCGAGGACGAGTGCAGCAGGTTGGCGTCCACCGAGAACGGGGCCTCGCCGCGCTTGTCCTTGGCGATCGGGATCTGGTGCTGCTCGGCGAACTCGATCAGCCGGGTGCGCGAGGTCAGGTCCCACTCACGCCACGGCGCGATCACGGTGACGTCCGGCTCCAGCGCGTAATAGCTCAGCTCGAAGCGCACCTGGTCGTTGCCCTTGCCGGTGGCGCCGTGGGAGACGGCGTCGGCGCCGGTGGCGCGCAGGATGTCGATCTGGCGCTTGGCGATCAGCGGCCGGGCGATCGAGGTGCCGAGCAGATACTGCCCCTCATAGACCGTGTTGGCGCGGAACATGGGGAACACGTAGTCCCGCACGAACTCCTCGCGCAGGTCCTCGACGAAGATGTTGTCCGGCTTGATGCCGAGCAGCTCCGCCTTCTTGCGCGCGGGCTCCAGCTCCTCGCCCTGGCCGAGGTCGGCGGTGAAGGTCACCACCTCGCAATTGTAGGTGGTCTGCAGCCACTTGAGGATGACCGACGTGTCGAGGCCGCCGGAATAGGCGAGGACGACCTTTTTCACCGAAGCTTTGTCTGCCATTGCGAGCGACCGGGATCCTTGGACGGGCTGGGAAATCGCCGCGCACTCTAGCCATCGCGGCGCAAGGCGCAAGCCAAGCCGCGCGAGCGTGCGACCCTGTGTGGACGCCCGAAGCTCTGCTATGCCTGTCCGGCACAGGAAACGGGGCGACGCGTGAGCAAGAAGCTGTTCGACGACATTCGGGCGCGGGTTCCGGCGCTGGCCGCGGACGTGAAGGGGCGGCTGCCGAAAAGCCTCGACGAGCTGAAGGCGAGCCTGCCCACGCTGAAAGACCTCAAGGCCAAGGCGTCCGGCCTGCGGCTGGTGGATTTCGGCGAGATCGACAGCCGGCATCTGGCGCATCCGCCGCGCATCGATCGCTGCCTCGCGCCGATCCGCCGATCGCTTGCCCGCGCCAACCTCTCCGGCGGTCGCATGCTGGAGATCGGCGGGCGCAACAACCCGCTGAAGGAGCACTTCCCGGAGTTCGAGTATCACGCGCTCGACCTGTCGCCGGACGTGACGCCCGGCCTCGACGTGATCGTGGCCGACATCACCCGATGCCCGGAGATCGCCTCGGGCAGCTTCGACCTGATCATCTCGGTCGACGTGTTCGAGCACATCGACAAACCCTGGCTCGCCGCCGCCGAGATCAGCCGCCTGCTGAAGCCCGGCGGCGTCACCGCCCACAGCACGCTGTTCAGCTGGCGCTACCACCCCTGCCCGATCGACTACTGGCGCTTCACGCCGGAGGCGCTGAAATCGCTGTTCCCGGAGCTTCGGCCGCTGCACGCCGAGTTCGACTACGCCGAGCGGCGGCGGAACATGGACAAGGTCTCCCGCCGCGGCGCGCCACTGGACGAGCTGGGCGGCTGGCGCGAAAACGTGCGGGTGCATTACGTGGGCTTCAAGCCGGTGATCCCGCTGGATTCACCGCGGCGCCTGCAAAAGGCCGCCCGCGCCTGAAAAAAGTCGGCCGCTCTACTGACGCGACGCCCGACCATCGAATGTCGTTGGCCGCGCACCTGAATCGTCCGCTGGACGTGCGGCGACGGAGCGCGGCCCGACACGCTCGCATTACGCGAAAGTCTCGGTGCGACATCTTGCCTTTCGCGCTGCAGCATGCAAGCTCCCGCCCTTCGAGGGCCGGTCTCTGAACCCGTCCTCTCACACGGAGACGGACTTCATGACCAAGTGGGTGCTCACCTTCGGCGACGGGCGCGCGGAAGGTCGCGCCGAGCTGCGCGAACTGCTCGGCGGCAAGGGCGCGAATCTGGCGGAGATGGCCAATCTGGGGCTGCCCGTGCCGCCCGGCTACACCATCACCACGGACGTCTGCACCTACTACTACGACAACGGCCGCAGCTACCCGGCCGAACTGGCGGCCCAGGTGGACGCCGGCCTGGAGCACATCCAGACGATCACCGGCCGCGTGTTCGGCGACGCCCAAAATCCGCTGCTGGTCTCCGTCCGCTCCGGATCGCGCGCGTCCATGCCGGGCATGATGGACACCATCCTCAATCTCGGTCTCAACGATGTGACGGTGGAGGGCCTCGCCAAGGGCTCCGAGAACCCGCGCTTCGCCTATGACAGCTACCGGCGCTTCATCCAAATGTACTCGAACGTGGTGCTCGACGTGAGCCACCACGAGTTCGAGGACATTCTGGAGATGACCAAGGAGCGCAAGGGCGTCTCCGAGGACACCGAACTCACCGCCGACGACCTCGCCAAGCTGGTGGAGGCCTACAAGGCGAAGGTGCTCAAGGCCACCGGCAAGCCCTTCCCGCAGGACCCGCGCGACCAGCTCTGGGGCGCCATCGGGGCCGTGTTCTCCTCCTGGATGAACGCCCGCGCCATCACCTACCGCCGCCTGAACTCGATCCCGGAGAGCTGGGGCACCGCCGTCAACGTGCAGGCGATGGTGTTCGGCAACATGGGCGACACCTCCGCGACCGGCGTCGCCTTCACCCGCAACCCGTCCACCGGCGAGAACCGGCTCTACGGCGAGTTCCTGGTGAACGCCCAGGGCGAAGACGTGGTGGCCGGCATCCGCACCCCGCAGCCGATCACCGAGGCCTCGCGGATCGAGGGCGGCGTCGCGGCCCCCTCGCTCGAGAAGCGCATGCCGGAGGTGTTCGCCGAGTTCGTGCGCGTGGCCACGATCCTCGAGAAGCACTACCGCGACATGCAGGACCTCGAGTTCACGGTCGAGCGCGGCAAGCTGTGGATGCTGCAGGCCCGCAACGGCAAGCGCACCGCCAAAGCGGCGCTCAAGATCGCGGTCGATCTGGTCGACGACGGCGTGCTGACCCGCGAAGAGGCGGTGGAGCGCGTCGATCCGGCGGCGCTCGACCAGCTGCTGCACCCGACCATCGACCCGAAGGCCGAGCGCAAGGTCGTCGCCACCGGCCTGCCGGCCTCCCCCGGCGCGGCGCAGGGCGAGCTGGTGTTCTCGTCCGAGGCGGCCGAGGCCGCGGTCGCGGCGGGCCGGAAGGTGATCCTCGCCCGCACCGAGACCTCGCCGGAAGACATCACCGGCATGCACGTCTCCGAGGGCATCCTCACCACCCGCGGCGGCATGACCAGCCACGCGGCGGTGGTGGCCCGCGGCATGGGCAAGCCCTGCGTCTCCGGCGCGGGCGCGCTGCGCATCAACGAGAAGGCCGGCACGCTCACCATCGCCGGCCGGGTGTTCAACGAGGGCGACGTCGTCACCATCGACGGCTCCACTGGCCAGGTGCTGGACGGGGCGGTCGCCATGGTGCAGCCGGAGCTGTCGGGCGACTTCGCCACGCTGATGCGCTGGGCCGACGGGGTGCGCCGCATGGGCGTGCGCGCCAACGCCGAGACCCCCGCCGACGCCCGCGCCGCCGCCCGCTTCGGCGCCGAGGGCATCGGCCTCTGTCGCACCGAGCACATGTTCTTCGATGAAAAGCGCATCGTGTCGGTGCGCGAGATGATCCTCGCCGACGACGAGGCCGGCCGCCGCAAGGCGCTCGCCAAGCTGCTGCCCTACCAGCGCGCCGACTTCGTGGCCCTGTTCGAGATCATGAAGGGCCTGCCGGTCACCATCCGCCTGCTGGACCCGCCGCTGCACGAGTTCCTGCCGCACACCGAGAAGGACGTGCTGGAGGTGGCGGGCGCGCTCGGCGTCGAGCCGGACAAGCTGCGCGCCCGCGCGGCCGAGCTCGCCGAGTTCAACCCCATGCTCGGCTTCCGCGGCTGCCGTCTCGCCATCGCCTATCCGGAGATCGCGGAGATGCAGGCGCGGGCGATCTTCGAGGCCTCGGTCGAGGCGGCGAAGACCACCGGGCAGCCGGTGGCGTCCGAGGTGATGGTGCCGCTGGTCATCGGCCGCGCCGACTTCGACTTCGTGAAGGCGCGCATCGACGCCGTCGCGAAGGAGGTCGAGCAGGAGACCGGCCAGAAGCTGGCCTATCAGGTCGGCACCATGATCGAGCTGCCGCGCGCGGCGCTGAAGGCCGGCGAGATCGCCGAGACCGCGGAGTTCTTCTCCTTCGGCACCAACGACCTGACCCAGACCGCGCTCGGCATCAGCCGCGACGACGCCGCCTCCTTCCTGACCCGCTACGTGGACAAGAAGCTGCTGCCGAAGGACCCCTTCGTCTCGATCGACCGCGACGGCGTGGGCGAGCTGGTGCAGATTGGCGTGGAGCGCGGCCGCGCCGTGCGCCCGAAGATCAAGCTCGGCATCTGCGGCGAGCACGGCGGCGATCCGGAATCGGTCGCCTTCTGCGAGGAGGTCGGGCTCGACTACGTGTCCTGCTCGCCGTTCCGCGTGCCGATCGCCCGGCTCGCCGCCGCGCAGGCCGCGCTGAAGCAGAAGAAGGCCGAGACCAAAAAGGTGGCCGTCGCCTGATCCCGATCCCGGAGCGGCGGGCGGAACGCCCGTCCGCCGCTCTGGACCCCGGCCGGGCGCCGGCGTTATCTGCATCCGTGACGACGCCCTCCCCCGACCCCGCCGCGCCGCCCCGCCGCCGGGCGCGCTTCCACCGCCTGGCCGTTCTGTCGGAGCGCGCGCTCAAGCGGCTGAACCTCGGCGACCGCCTCCGCAACGGCGCGCGCCACGCGGCGCTCGGCGTCGCGGCCGCGCTGATCGCCTATCTGCCGCCGAGCGCCATCGGGCTGCGCGAAGGCTTCTGGGCCGCGATCACCGCGCTCGCCGTCACCCAGACCCAGATCGCCACCGTCTACACCATGGGCCGCGACCAGATGCTGGGCGCCCTGATCGGCGGGCTGACGGGCGCGCTCATCGCCTTCGCCCTCGGCAAGGGCCTTGAGGCCTATGCGCTCGCGGTCGGGCTGTCGATCATCGCGGCCTGGCTCGCCAACGCCGGCGCCGCAGCGCGTCTCGCCAGCATCACCGCCACCCTCATCATGCTGATCCCGCACCAGACCAGCGACGCCATGATGCTGGCCTCGCGCCTCGGCGAGGTGTGCTGGGGCGTCGCCTCCGCCATCCTCGCCGTGGGCTGCGCCGACGCCCTGCAGCGCCGGCGGGACGCCAGGCGCGGGGACGGTTAAACGCCGCGCGGCGGGGCCGGCGTGGCGTCGCCGGGGCCGAGCGGGCGCTGCATGAAGACGGAATCGATCCAGCGGCCGAATTTGAAGCCGACGGCGCGGAGCGTTCCCGCGGGCTGGAAGCCGAGCGCGGCGTGGAGGCCGATGGAGCCGGCGTTGTCCGAGCCGCCGATCACGGCGACCATCTGGCGCCACGGCCCCTGCTCGCAGCGGGCGATCAGGGCCTCGAGCAGCGCCCGGCCGGCGCCCTGCCCCCGCGCGTCGTCCGCCACGTAGATCGAATCCTCGATCGTCCAGTCGTAGGCCGGACGCGCCCGGTACGGCCCGGCATAGGCGTAGCCGAGCAGCCGCCCGTCCCGCTCGGCCACGAGCCACGGCAGGCCCGCGGCCCGCACCGCCGCGAGCCGCCGACCCATGGCGGCGGCGTCCGGCGGCTCGATCTCGAACGAGGCCGTTCCGCTGAGGACGTGATGGGCGTAGATCGCGGCGAGCGCCGGCAGGTCGGCGTCCGTCGCGTCGCGGAGGCCGAGCGGCCGCGGAGAGGCCGTCACCTCAGGACGGCCCCTGCGCCTGCTGACATTTGCCCGGCAGGTTCTGGTAGTAGATGCTCTTGAGGCTCGCCTCGTACCAGGTCGCGCCCACGGCCTCGCCGTCGAACCCGCGCACCTCGATCGCGATGTCCTGCGGGCTTACGCCGGCCTGAGCGCGGGAATCCGGCACCATGACGGTGGAGGACAGGCGCGGCGGCTCGGCCGCCCCATCGAAGCGCCACGCCGGGCGCTCGCCCATCAGCTCGTTGTAGTCGGTGGTGTCGCCGTCGCCCTTCTGCACATAGACCTGCTGGTAGCGCAGCGGATTGGCCTGATCCTTGTCCAGCAGGAAGGCGACGAAGGGCCGGCTCTCCACGAACACATAGAAGGTGCAGTAGAGCGCCACCGTCTTCGGCTGCGCGACCTGCGCCGGCGCGGCGCCGGGCTGGGCCGCCGGCGCGGGAGCCGCGGACTGCGCGGTCTCCGGCCGATCCGCGCCCTCGAGCCCGAAGAACACATATGCGCCCGTCGCCGCGAGAGCGACGGCGCCGGCCAGAAGGCCGGCCGCCACGAAAGCTCGTCTCATGCCGTCACGCCATGCTCCGTCCGACGTCCGGCCGCCAGTCTAGGCGCGCGGGGGAACGGAGAAAACCCCCGTTCCCAACCGTGGCGTCAGCGCGGACGGGCGTCCATCAGCTCCACGAAGCGGTGGAACAGGTAGTGGCTGTCCTGCGGGCCCGGAGAAGCCTCCGGGTGGTGCTGCACCGAAAAGGCCGGCCGGTCGGTGAGCTCGATGCCGCAATTGGTGTTGTCGAACAGCGAGACGTGGGTCTCGCGCGCGGTCGCCGGCAGGGTGTCGCGATCGACCGCGAAGCCGTGGTTCATCGAGGTGATCTCGACCTTGCCGGTGGCGAGGTCCTTCACCGGATGGTTCGCGCCGTGGTGCCCCTGCCGCATCTTGGCGGTGGAGGCGCCGACCGCCAGCGCCAGCATCTGGTGGCCGAGGCAGATGCCGAAGGTCGGCACCTTCTTCTCGAGCACCGCGCGGATCACCGGCACGGCGTATTCGCCGGTCGCCGCCGGATCGCCGGGGCCGTTCGACAGGAACACGCCGTCCGGATCGAGCGCCAGGATCTCCTCGGCGGTGGCGGTGGCGGGAACGACCGTCACCTCGCAGCCCGCCGTGGTGAGCATGCGCAGGATGTTGCGCTTGAGGCCGTAGTCGATCGCGACCACGCGCTTCGGCGCGCCGTCGGGCCGCACGCCATAGGCGCCGGGGCGCGCGCCGCCGGGCCAGGTCCAGCCGGACTCGTCCCAGCCGTAGCGCTGGGCGGCGCCGACCAGCGGCACCAGATCCTGCCCTTCGAGGCCCTTGAAGGCGTCGAGCGTGGCCTTGATCTCCGCGTCGTCGAAGCGGCCGTCAGGAGCGTGGGCGATGACGGCGTTGGGCATGCCCTTCTCGCGCACCAGCGCGGTGAGCGCCCGCGTGTCGACGCCGGCGATGGCGACGATGTTGCGCGCCTTCAGCCAGTGGTCGAGGTCGCGGGTGGCGCGCCAGCTGGAGGGGGAGGTCACGTCGGCCGCCAGCACCACGCCGCGCACGCCGGAGGCGGCGGCCATGTTGACCGTCTCCACGTCGTCCTCGTTCACGCCCACATTGCCGATGTGGGGGAAGGTGAAGGTGATGATCTGCCCGGCGTAGGACGGATCCGTCAGGATCTCCTGATAGCCGGTCATGGCGGTGTTGAAGCAGAGCTCGCCGGCGCTCGCGCCCACGGCGCCCAGCCCGTCACCCTCGATCACCGTGCCGTCGGCCAGCAGCAGCCGCGCCGTGGGGCGCGCTTCGTCCCAGCCGCCTGCGGCGGCGCCTTGTTCGTGAGCCATGATTGTCTTAAGTCCCGTCGCGCGTAGCCGCGCGGCGCCGCCCGAGACGGCGCCGGTGCGGCCGGAACCTAGGCGCCCGAAGCCGGTGCGTCAACGCTCCGCTGACGTTCAGAGGTCCGCGCCCCGCGCAGGACCCGCCACAGTGTAAGGACAGCTGACCATGCGCGACGCCATCGCCGCCGCCACCAAGGACGCCATGAAGGCGCGCGACGCCGAGCGCACCAGCGCGCTCCGCATGATCGGCGCCGCGATCAAGGACCGCGACATCGAGGCCCGGGGCGCCGGCCGCCAGACCGCGACCGAGGACGAGCTGAAGCAGCTGCTCGCCAAGATGATCAAGCAGCGGCAGGAATCGGCCACCGTGTTCGAGCAGAACGCCCGCCCCGAGCTCGCCGCCAAGGAGCGCGCCGAGATCGGCGTGATCCAGGAGTTCTTGCCGAAGCAGCTCTCCGAGGACGAGGTCGCCGCCGCCATCGAGGCCGCCATCGCGGAAACCGGCGCCGCCACCATCAAGGACATGGGCAAGGTCATGGGCGCGCTGAAGGCGAAATACACCGGCGTGATGGACTTCGCCGCCGCCAACGGCGCCATCAAGGCGAAACTCGGCGGCTGATCCGCGAGCCTCTTTTGGGTGCATCGCGGCTAGAGAGGAACGGCGCGTCCGGTCAGGGGCGCGGCGGCCCTTCCCTTGTCCCGGCCTTGAGCCGGGACCCAGACCCTCTGAGTGTCCAGAACACGACGCGACGGCCGAGCTGCTCGATCCCCAAGCGTCGGCGTTTCTGGGTCCCGGCTCAAGGCCGGGACAAGGTGAGTGGCGGGCCAAGGCCGTGAGGCGTATCGTTCGCAGCGCGGGAGCCCGGCGCAAACGCGACGTTTTCTTGTCCCGGCCTTGAGCCGGGACCCAGACACTCTGGGTGTCCAGAACACGACGCTACGCCCGAACTGCTGGATCCTCAGCCGTCGGCGTTTCTGGGTCCCGGCTCAAGGCCGGGACAAGGGGAGCCGCGCGCTACGGCTTCACCGCGCCGCCGCCCGCGCCCCGCGGCGTCAGTTCGTCACCACCCGCAGCTTGCGGTCCAAGACGTCGAGGACGCGGCCGAGGTCGGGGCCGCGTTTCAGGATCAGGCCGGTGGCGGTGACCACCGCGTAGGCCCCCTGCCGCCGGGCGAGTTTCGGGGTTTTCTCGATGCGGTAGAGCGGCGCCTCGCTGGTGCGGCGGAACACCGAGAACACCGCCTGCTCCTTCAGGAAGTCGATGGCGTAGTCCCGCCATTCGCCCGCCGCCACCATCCGCCCGTAGAGCCCGAACAGGGCGTTGAACTCGGCGCGGTCGAACGACACGTGCGGGGAGATTGGGGCGGGGGCCACCGGCGCGGCCGGGCCGGCGCGGGGCGTGAACCGTATGGGCTCCTGATCGCTCATGGCGCCTCCTTCATCGGAGCGTCATGATCGCCCTGCCCCGCCGCCCGCGCAACCCGTCTCCCGCCGCGGCGGGAGGTCACGCGCCGTTCAGCGCTTTCAGGAACACCTCGCCGAAGGCGTCGAGCTTGGCGGCGCCGACGCCCTTCACCTGCGCCAGCGCCTGCGCCGTGCGGGGGCGCGTGGCGGCCATCTCCACCAGCGTGCGGTCGGAGAAGATGAGATAGGCCGGCGCCGCGCGGGCGATGGCGAGCTCGCGCCGGAGCGCCTTCAGCCGGCCGAGCAGCTCGGCGTCCACGCCCTCCATCTCGACCCGCTCCGCCGTCATGCGGCGGCGTTCGCGGCGCTTCTCCCGCGGCTTCGCCAGCGTCACGCCCTCGGCGCCGTCGAGAATGCGCCCGCCCCGCTCGGTCAGCGTCAGGCCGCCATAGGCGCCGACCTCGACCTTCAGCGCGCCGAGCGCCACGAGCTGGCGCACCACGCCGCGCCACTCCGCCGCCGGGCGGTCGGCGCCCTTGCCGAAGCCCGGCAGCCGGTCGTGCCCCCGGGCCGTGACCGTCTCCGACATATGCCCGACCGCGAGCGCGACGATGTGGGCCGCGCCGAAGCGCTCGCCGGTGGCGGCCACCAGCGAGAGGAGCAGCCGCGCGTCGCGGGTGCCGTCCACCACCTCCGGCGGATCGAGGCAGGTGTCGCAGTTGCCGCACGGGCCCGAGGCCTCGCCGAAATAGGCCAGCAGGGCCTGCCGGCGGCAGGAGATGGTCTCGCAGAAGCCCACCAGCGCGTCGAGGCGGCGCGCCTCCACCCGCTTGCGCTCGGGGTCGGCGTCCTGCTCGTCGATGAAGCGGCGGCGGGTGCGGATGTCCTCGAGCCCATAGAACATCAGCGCCTCGGCGGGCGCGCCGTCGCGGCCCGCGCGGCCGATCTCCTGATAGTAGGCCTCAAGCGAGCCCGGCGCGTCGCCGTGCAGCACGTAGCGCACGTCGGATTTGTCGATGCCCATGCCGAACGCGACGGTCGCCACCATCACCACGCCGCTCTCGGCCAGGAAGGTCTCCTGCGCCGCGGCGCGCTCGGAGGCCTCCATGCCGGCGTGATAGGCGAAAGCCTTCACCCCCGCCGCCTTCAGCCGCGCCGCCGTCTCCTCCACCTTCTTGCGGGAGATGCGGTAGATGACGCCGCTCAGGCCCGGCCGGGCGGCCACGAAGCGTTCGATCGCGGCGCCCACGTCCGCCTTCTCCGTCACCCCGATCGAGATGTTCGGCCGGTCGAAGCCGGAGACGAACACCTTGGCCCGGCCGCCGAACAGCTTGTCCAGAATGTCGGCGCGGGTGCCGTCGTCCGCGGTCGCGGTCAGCGCCGCGATCGGCGCGCCCGGCAGGGCCTCCTTGAGGCGGCCGAGCGTCAGGTATTCTGAGCGGAAGCTGTGGCCCCACTGGGAGATGCAATGGGCCTCGTCGATGGCGATCAGCGCCACCGGCAGCCGGCCGAGCGCGCTGAGCATACGCTCCGTCATCAGCCGTTCGGGCGCCATGTAGACGAAACGGGCCTCGCCCGAGGCGACGCGCCGCCAGGACGCGACGTTCTCCTCCCGCGAGCGGCCGGAATGGATCGCCTCGGCGCAGACGCCGTTGAGCCGAAGGCCCGCCACCTGATCGTCCATCAGCGCGATCAGCGGCGACACCACCACCGCGAGCCCGCCCTTGGTCAGCGCCGGCGCCTGATAGCACAGCGATTTGCCGGCGCCGGTCGGCATCACGGCCAGAACGTCGCGGCCGGCGAGCAGCGTGTCCACCACCGGCTCCTGTCCGGGACGGAACTCGTCGAAGCCGAAGGTCTCCTTCAGCACGCGCCGCTTGGCCGCCTCGAGTTCGGGCGGCAGCGCGGCGGCGGAAAGGGCGGGGGCGTCGGGCACGATGCCCAAAGCGTTAAGCGATTCGCGGCCCGCGCGCTTCAGCTCGGGCGCGCTTTCCTGTGATCTCGCGCGCGGCCGCCTCCGTCACGCCTCGGCGACGGCGGTTCCCTTGGGCTTGTCGTGAAGCACCGCGGCGCAGGCGCGCTTGGCCAGCGTGATGCGTTCCAGAAGGGGGAACGCCGCCCGAAGCCGGGCCGGCGTCACCCCCACCGTCTCGGCGACGTGGAACACGCGCCCACAGGCCGCGACGTCGATGTCCCGGAACGTCAGCTGCGGCTCAGGAACGGCCGACCACGTCGAGATAGGACACCCGCGGCAGCACCTCGAGGCGCCCGCCCTCCGTGGCGTTCCACATCCGCAGGCCCTTCATCAGCGCCGTGTCGGAGCAAATCTTGTAGGATTGGAAGATCGGGCCGTCATCCTCCCAGATGCGGGCGATGTTCTCGAACTTGGCGCTGCTCGTGCCGTGCTCGGACGGCGCGTAGAAGTAGGAGCCGGGCGCGTCCGGGGTGGTGAGCCCGTAATCGCAGTCGCAGCCGATCAGGTAGAGGTCGGTGATCCCGAAATGCGCCGCGAGCGGCGCCGCGAAGGTGAGCAGCACGGTGTAGGCGTCGTCCATGCAACGGCCGATGTCGAAGTTCTGGCTGCCGACCTCGTCCACGAGCAGCTTGGGGCGATCGAAGATGAGGTAGCGCAGCTGCTCCTCGTCCAGCAGGCCGAGCTGCTTCATGTAGTCCCGGAACGCGAACGAGAAGAACATCGTCGTCTCGGGCGTCAGCTTCTGCTTCAGCTTGGCGCGGAAGTCCTCGTTCAGGTCGGGCGTCTTGCCCCATCCGCCGAACATGTCGTGCGAGGACACGCAGTAGTAGGACGGCTGGATCTCGTTGAACTGGGGATGGTTGACGAACCAGTTGGCGCAGAAGGTGATCTCGTCCTTCAGCAACGTCAGGTCCTGGGTGTTGATCGAGGGCCCGTTGCCGATGATGAAGGCGCGCTTGCCGGCGTGCTTGCCGCGCATGGCCTCGACCCGCGCGAACTCGCCGCTCTCCCGGAACGCCACCTCCT
The DNA here is from genome assembly GCF_042679725.1 of Methylopila musalis. Classification (NCBI taxonomy): domain Bacteria; kingdom Pseudomonadati; phylum Pseudomonadota; class Alphaproteobacteria; order Hyphomicrobiales; family Methylopilaceae; genus Methylopila; species Methylopila musalis. The sequence continues at coordinate 2,458 of NZ_JBHTMX010000015.1, read as the reverse complement.
TCTGGAAACGCTCCTGCGCCATGGTGCGCCAGCGGGCGCCGCCGACCGGTTTGCCGTTCACCTTGTCCGGCTTGGTCTGGTCGCGCACGGAAGGCAGGAACGGAACCTCGACCGGGGCATCCGAAACAAGCGGCGCGAAGGCGGATTTGGCCTCGGCGGTCAGGCCCGTCAGGGCGCCGACGAACCGCTCGTACTGCTTCAGCTCCACCGCCAGCGACCGGTCCACATGGGCCTGCAGATCCGCGAGCTTGGCGTCGAAGGTCTCCTTCAGGGAGCCGAACAGCCCCACCGATCCGCTGAGCGAGGCCAGCAGGCGCCGGCCGTCCGCCACGGTCTGCTCGAACTCCGAGGCCTTCTCGAACTGCCGCCGGACATGGCTGAGGCTGTCGAGGACCGCCTCCTGCTCGGACACCCGCTGCGCGAGCCGTTCGATCTGCTGCTCGAGACGCTCGACCCGGCGTCGCTCCACCTGCAGCAGCCGGTCCTTCTCCGCCAGAGCGCCCTCGTCGGCGGGGGCGGGCTTGCGCGCCGCCTTGGACGCGGAGCGCGCGGCCTTCAGCTCGGCCAAGGCCTTGTCACGCGCGGCTTCAGCCTCTGCCTGGGCGGCGCGCGCCTGATCGCGCTCGACCCGGAACGCGTCGCGGGCGCCACGCACCTCGTCGCGCTGCTGTTTCAGCTTGTCGCGCTCAGCCTTGAGCTTCGTGGCGTCCAGCACCTTGTCCGACATCGCCGCCCTCATCCCCCAACTCACACGCTCGAACCGCGGAACAGGGCAAGTCCGCCCCGCAGAAACCCACGCCCGTCGCGAAACGGAAATCTCGTCTTCGTGACGAACCGATGAATGTCTTAACAAAACTTGAAATTGACAACGGCGTAGCTCGCCAACTCGCCTTATAAATTGCAAGAGTGTGGCGACGCCTTGAGACTGACGAACGGCGCGAACGTTAAGTCTCGCTCGCGGGCCTTGTCAATTTCCCGCGCGGCGAGACAGCGCCGCCGCGCCGGGCGCGACAGCGGCCTTGCGCCCTGTCCGGCCAAAAGCGTTGACCGGCGAAGCCCACGCCCGCTATGCGCATGGCCAGCAAAGGGACCATCGAGACGACATGACACCTCCGGCCACGCATCTCGTCGGCGCCGCCGAGGCGCTGACGATCCTCGCCAAGGCAGGCCTCGCGGTCGCCAGGGGCTTCCGGCTTCCCCGCGTCCTGAGCTTCGAGGGGCCGGTCAACCTCGCCGACCTCGCCGTGAAGCATACGCTGGACGTCGGCGCCTACACCTATCTCGGCCCCGGTTGCGACGTCCGCAGCGCCGACATCGGTCGGTTCTGCTCGATCGCGCGGCGCGTGACGATGGCCCAGGTTGAGCATCCCACCGACCACGTCAGCACGCACCCTCTCACCTTCACTCCGGGCTCCGCTTTCCAAAGCGATCCGTACTTCGCCGCCGTCGCCCGCAAGCGCTCGGCGCGGCTGCCGACGCATGTCCGCATCGGCCACGACGTGTGGATCGGCGAAGGCGTGTTCGTGCGTTCGGGCGTCACCATCGGCACGGGGGCCATCGTCGCGGCGCGGTCGGTTGTGGTGAAGGACGTGCCGCCCTACGCCATCGTCGGAGGCGTCCCTGCGAAGGTGATCCGGATGCGCTTTCCCGAGCGGACGATCGAACGCCTGCTGCAAAGCGCGTGGTGGGATCTCGATTTGCGTGACACGGCGCATCTTCTTGGCAACCCTGACGCTTTTCTGGATCAGATCGAGACAGAACGGCCCAGACGTCTGCCTTTCCGAACGACACGTTGCGTGTGGACCCCTTCTGATCAGTACGAGATTACGCAGACCCCCGCCGACGCGTGACACGCGCCTTGAATCCCGAAACGCATTCGCTTCGCCCGCGGCCAATCCGTCCGGCGTGCTGATGGCGGAGTTCTCCGCGGCCAACGCGGCGAAGTTCACGTTTTTCAGGACACCGAACCTCGCGACCGCGACCGGCTTCACCTGCGCGACCCCCATCTGAGGCCTGGCGCCAGCGCGGCTTTCTGACCAATCGTCCTTTCGACGCCTCGGTGGAGGCGCCGCGCTCCTTTGCGGCCGGCCATGGCCGGGCGCGGATGACCGGCTCGTCCATGGGCGCCGACGCCGCGCTCCTGTTCGGCTCCCTGACGCTCTGCGACAGCATCTCCGCCATCGCCCGCGGACGATGCTGAAGGCGCTTCACAGCCGTTCGCCCCGGAAAACGGTCGAGCTTTTCGATCCGGATCGCGCGCCCTTCGTGGCGAACGCGCCCGCCGGCAAGCTGGACATTCTGGTCGAGCTGCTGGACGCGGTGGACGCTTCGCATCAGTGATCTCAGCCGCGCGCGTCCGCGGCGGCGTTCAGGCCGGGCGATTTCGCCAGGGCCCATTCGCGTCGCGCGCCCCCGCGAGGCCCGCGAGCCGCCGCGCGATGTCCGGCCGCGGGTCGCG
>NZ_JBHTMX010000014.1:0-32188 GCF_042679725.1 Methylopila musalis | reverse complement strand
CAGCACGAGCGCCGCCAGCCGCGCGCGGGCGTCGCTCTTCGGCGGGGCGGGCGCGGGCCTGAGCGCCTGCGCCATGGCCGCCAGCATCCGGGCGTCGATGGCGTCGGTCTTGGCGAGCCGTCCGGTGGCGCGGGCGAAGGCGCGAGCCTTGGCCGGGTTGACGCGGGCGTAAGGCAGGCCCGCCGCGTCGAGGGCGCGCGCGAGAGCGCCGTCGTAGCGCCCGGTCGCCTCGAAGGCGACGAAGACCGCGCGGCCCCGCAGCCGTTCGATGAAGCCTGCGATCGCGGGCGCGTCGTTGGCGATGCGTTCGGCGCGCCCGAGCGCGCCGTCAAAGAGGTCGAGATGCGCCTTTGAGACGTCGCATCCGACGAAGCCAGGGTCTATGCTCATCGCGCCTATCCCTGTGCTGCGAGGTCCGTTGTGAGCGGCCTCGATCAACTGTTCAGGTGTGGGGTCCAAAGGCGGGCGAGGACCGGGCCGGCGAACGCGATCTCCTCGCGGGATCAGGGACCCAGCGGTCTCTCGCCCGCCAACACTATGACCCACCCGAGACACACAGGGACCCAGAGCCGCCGCCTCTTGAGGATAAAGCTCCCCGCCCGCCGCGGCTTGTTCTGAAACGCCAGCGTTTCTGGGTCCCGGCTCAAGGCCGGGACAAGAAGTGCGCGCCCCCCGCCGTCGCGCTCTCCCGGCGAGGCGTCCCGCGAGCCGGCCGAACGCTCCGAACCCGGTTCCCAAAACACCCGCGTTAGCGTGTGGTTAACCCTGTTTGTTCAGGTTGGGCGGGTCTCGCCTTCGGAGCCTGTCCACCATGACGATCGAACGTCCCGTCCGCCGCGTGAACGCCGTCGGGGACCTGATCGTGTTCGAGCGCGGCGGCAAGGCCACGGCGGTGCGGCTGCCGCGGCACGGGGTGGCGGCGCTGGGGGGCCTCGCCGCCCTCGCCTTCCTGTGGTCCATGGCGGCCGGCGCCTACATCCTGTTCCACGACACCGTGGTGACGGAGCTGCGCCAGGGCGCGCGCGCGTCGGCCACCGGCTATGAGGCGCAGATCGCGGATCTGAAGAACGAGCTGGAGCGGGTGCGAACCCGCCGTCTGGTGGAGCAGACCGGCGCGGAGCAGCGCCTGCAGGAGCTCGCCCGGCGGCAGGAGACGCTGGAGAAGCGGCAGGCCACCCTGTCGGACATCCTCGACCCCGCCGCGATCACCGGCGCGCTTCCGGGCGACAACGGCGCGCCCGCCCTGCCCTACACCGCGAAGCCGACGCCGCTCGGCGGACGCGGCGGCCCGTTCGAGCGGTTGGACGCGCACGCGCGCCGCTCCGAGGCCGCGACCCGGGCCGAGACGCTTTCCCGCGCCCTCGACCGCATGGAGCAGACGCAGGCCGTCGCGCTGGAGATCGCCGCCGCCAAGACCGCCGAACGCCGGCGCCGCATCCTGAACGTCTACGCCGAGGCGGGCGTGCCGGGACCGAAGCTGGAGGCCATCGGCGGACGCGGCGGGCCTTACGTGCCGCTGCCGGACGCCCGCGGCTTCGAGGCCCGCGCCCGCGCGGTGGCTCTGGAGATCGACGGCCTGAACGCCGCCCGCCGGGGCCTCGACGCGGTGCCGGTGCGCTCGCCCGCGCCCGCCGGCGCGTCGGTGTCGAGTTCCTTCGGCGCGCGGGTGGACCCGTTTCTCGGCCAGCCGGCCTTTCACGCCGGGATCGATTTCGAGGCCGACGTCGGCCTGCCGATCCGCGCCACCGCGGCCGGCCGGGTGACGGCCGCGACCTACAGCGGCGGCTACGGCCTGATGGTGGAGATCGACCATGGCGGCGGACTCTCGACCCGCTTCGGCCACATGTCGTCGATCGCGGTTCGCGAGGGCCAGATGGTGCGCCCCGGCGCGATTCTCGGCCGGGTGGGCTCCACCGGTCGCTCGACCGGACCGCACCTGCATTACGAGACGCGGATCAACGGCGACGCCGTAAACCCGCTGCGCTTCCTGAAAGCCGGCCGGACGCTGGCCACGATCGACTGATCGCCGGGCGAACCCGCCGGGCCTCGCGACGCGCGCAAGGCCCGGCGCGCGCCGGATCAGTCCACGTCCTCGACGCCCTCGGGGGCGCCGCCATAGGCGCGCTGGGCCAGCGTCGCCTCCATGAAGCCGTCCAGATCGCCGTCCAACACGTCCTGGGGCGAGGTGGAAGTGTGGCCGGTGCGCAGGTCCTTCACCAGCTGATAGGGCTGCAGCACGTAAGAGCGGATCTGGTGGCCCCAGCCGATGTCGGTCTTGGCCGCCTGGTCCGCCGCCGCTTCCGCCTCGCGGCGCTTCAGCTCGGCCTCGTAGAGCTTGGCCCGCAGCATGTCCCACGCCGTGGCGCGGTTCTTGTGCTGGGAGCGGTCGCCCTGGCTCACCACCATGATGCCGGTCGGATTGTGCACGAGGCGCACCGCCGACTCCGTCTTGTTGACGTGCTGGCCGCCCGCGCCGCCCGAACGCATGGTGTCCGTGCGCACGTCCGCCTCGTTGATCTCGATTTTGATCGAGTCGTCGATGACCGGGTAGACGTCGATCGAGGCGAAGCTGGTCTGGCGCCGGGCGTTCGAATCGAACGGCGAGATGCGCACCAGCCGGTGCACGCCCGCTTCCGTCTTCAGCCAGCCATAGGCGTTGTGGCCCTTGATCTGCAGCGTTGCGGACTTGATGCCCGCCTGCTCGCCGTTCTGGTGGTCGATCACGTCGATCTTGAAGCCGCGCCGCTCCGCCCAGCGGGTGTACATGCGCAGCAGCATCTCGGCCCAGTCCTGGCTCTCGGTGCCGCCGGCGCCGGGATGCACCTCCAGGAAGGTGTCGAATCCGTCGGCCTCGCCCGAGATCAGCGATTCCAGCTGGCGGCGCGCGGCCTCGTCCTTGAGCGCGCGGAGCGCCGCCTCGGCGTCGGCGACGACGCTCTGGTCGTCCTCCATCTCGCCGAGCTCGATCAGCTCCAGATTGTCCTTGAGGTCGGCCTCGATGCGCTGGACGCCGGACATGGCGTCCTCGAGCGACGTGCGCTCGCGCATGACCTTCTGCGCCCGTTCCGGGTCGTCCCAGAGGGTCGGGTCTTCGACAATGTGGTTCAGCTCGTCCAGTTTGGCCCGCGAAGCATCCCAGTCAAAGATGCCTCCTCAGCAGCCCGACTGACTGCTCGATGTCCTGAACGAGGGTCTCGATCTCGGCGCGCATGGCCGTTCGTGCTCCCGGTGGATTGGGCCGCGACTGTTAGCGGCGCGCGGCGGCCCTGTAAACCGGCGCGGGGGCGGCGTCGTGGTCGCGACGCGCGCAGGCGCTATGTCTCTCCCGCCGCGCCTGCGGCCACGAATCGAGAGGAAAGCCCGTGAGCAAGCTCATCGTCATGTACAAGACGCCCGCCGATCCGGCCCATTTCGACCGGCATTTCCGCGAGGTGCACATGCCGCTGGTCGAGAAGATGCCCGGCCTGCGCGGCTACAGCTTCGGTCCGGCGAGCGGCCTCGACGGCTCGGCCGCCGCGTTCTTCTGGGTGTTCGTCGGCACGTTCGACAACCTCGACGCCATCAACGCCGCGCTGGGCTCGCCCGAGGGACAGGCCGCGGTGGCCGACATCCCGAACTACAACACCGGCGGCGACGCAACGATCCTGCACCTCGATTCGACCGAGGGCTGATCCGCCTCCGAACGAAAACGGCCCGCGCCTCATCCCGAAGCGCGGGCCGTTCTCAATTCAGCAGAACCGCGGGGCGTCAGAGGCCGAACGGCTCCTCGCGGCCGGTGCGGACGTTGGCGGCGTGAGCCTCCTCGAAGAAGGCCTGGATCTCGACCCAGACGCGCGCGAGCAGGGCGGCGGGGGCGCCGGCGACGGCGGAGACGGTATGCGCGAGAGCGGTCATGACGGCGATCCTTCGGTTCCGGGCGCGCTCTCCATCGGGCGCGCTGTTCATGAACCGAAATCTGGCATGCCACACACCAGAGAACTACGTCTTAAGTCGCATGACGCCTCTGCAGAAGCGCATGGCCGGCTGAACGAGGTCTTCAGCTTTCCTGAGTGGCGCGGACGTAAAAAAGGCCGTCCCGAAGGACGGCCTGAGTTTGAAAGCGCCACAAGAGAGAGAAAGCGAGAGATCGTCCAAACCACTCCTCAGACTAGATCGCGACGGCCCGAACGCCTCAGACGGTCTCGCACCGCCCGGTTCGCCTGAGCCGCGCTGGCGAAGGACTGCCCTTCCAGCGGGGAAGCTTCGCGGATCGCCGCGAAGAAACGGAAACCACCTCGGTCCTCACGGACCACGACGCCGGCCTGCAGGCCGCGCACTTCAATCACGAACGCAGAGCTCATGAGCCTGCCTCCACCCAATCATCGACATCTTGGAAAAACCGCCCGGCCAAGGCCGGCGGCGGACCGAACACCGCTCAGGCGCGGCGACAACATCGGACCGCCGCGGACCGTGACCGGGCGTGAAGTCGGGACAGGGGAGTCGAGATGACGGACATGACGAACCTCGTGGAGACCACGAGCGTTCGACACGCGTCGTGGCGCTTTAGCCTTTGGTGACGCGGCGCAAGCTGCTCCGTCAAAAGCCGCGGCCGGTTTCACGACGAACCCGGCATGGGCTTATCTGGCGCCGCATCGGGGCGCCCGTCAACATAAATCTACTCAATCCATATTTTTTGTATTTTTATGCGGATGAGGCGGCGTTCCCTTGCGCGCCGGCCGCCCGCGCATAGCTTGGGGCGCGGGACGCTCATTACCGCCGAGGAGGTCGAGATGACCGACGCCGCAGCCCCGATCGAACTGTTCTACTGGCCGACGCCGAACGGGTGGAAGATCACCATCGCGCTGGAAGAGCTCGACCTGCCTTACGTTCTGCGCGCCGTGAACATCGGCCGGGGCGACCAGTTCAAGCCGGACTTCCTCGCCATCTCGCCGAACAACAAGATGCCCGCCATCGTCGATCCCGACGGCCCCGGCGGCGCGCCGATCTCGGTGTTCGAATCCGGCGCGATCCTTCAGTATCTCGGCCGCAAGACCGGCCGGCTTTACCCCGCCGACGAGCGCGGCCGGGTTGCGGTGGACGAGTGGCTGTTCTGGCAGATGGGCGGCTTCGGCCCCATGCTCGGCCAGACCCACCATTTCCGGCAATACGCCCCCGAAAAGGTGCCCTACGCCATCGACCGCTACACCAACGAGACCCACCGGCTCTACGGCGTGCTGAACGCCAGGCTGAAGGACCGGGAGTTCCTCGCCGGCGACTACTCCATAGCCGACATCGCCGTGGTCGGCTGGGCCACGCTGTGGGAGCGACAGGGCCAGGACATCGCGGAGTTCCCGCACGTGAAGCGCTGGCTGGACACGCTGCTCGCCCGCCCCGCCGTGCGCCGCGGGCTCGACGCGAAGGTGGACGGCGAAAAGCCGCTCGACCTCTCGTCCGACCGGGAGGCCCAGAAGGTGCTGTTCGGCCAGCGCGCCCGCGCGTCCTGACAGTCGTCCGCGACAGCGCGCCACCGCTCGACGAACAGGCGGCGCGCCCCATCTCTCCATCCGGAGCGCCGTTCCTACGGCGCGGATCACGCCGTAACGCATCAGGAGACTGACCATGGCCGAGACCACCGGCTCCAACGCCGCCCAGCTCGAAACCGACATCGCGGCGCTGCGCGAGGACGTGGCGCGCCTGACCGACACGCTGTCGAACCTCGTCGCCGACGGCGCCGCCACCGCCCGCAGCGCCGCGGAGACCGCCGCCAACGCCGCCCGCGAGAAGGCGGTGGACGCCGCCGACGATATCAGCGCCTCGATCGAGCAGAACCCCTTCACCGCCGTCCTGATCGCGCTCGGCGTCGGGTATGTGGTGGGCACGCTCGGACGCCGCTGATGTGGCGCACGCTGGTCAAAGCCGGCGTCGGCTTCGCGACGCTCGACGTCGGGCTGCGGATCCAGCGGCTTAAGCGGTCGATCGCCTTCTACGCGGTCGCGGGCGTTCTGGCCTTCTTCGCGGTCGCGGCGCTGCTTGTGGCGCTCGGCTTCGTGCTGGCGCCGCATCTCGGCGCGGCGGGCGCGGCCGGCGCGATCGGCGGAGCGCTTCTCGTCCTTGCGGGCGTGTTCGCTCTGGTCGCGGGCTCCAAGCCCCGGCGCGCGGCGCCTCCGCCCGTGATCGCGCAGGTGAGCTCCGGCCTGCGCGCCGCGCGCGACACGGTCTCAGACACGCTGTCCTCGGCGGCGCCGTCGCGCGGCCTGCCGGCGGGTGCGCCGTCGCGGTCCCGCAGCCTGAACGTGGTGCTGCTGGCGGCGCTCGCCGGCGTCATTCTCGGCCGGCGTCTCTGACGCCCCGCCGTTCACGCACAAAAGCCCCGCCGGATCGCCCGGCGGGGCTTTTTCTTGAAGCCCGCTGAACTTCCGTCATGCCCGCTTGAACTCCCGTCATGCCCGCGCAAAGCGCGGGTATCCGTGACTTCTGCGGGACAGACGCTTCAACGTTCAAGCCGTCACGCCCGATGACCAAGCTCGGGCATGACGGCTTTTGTGGCGTCTCAACCGGGCTCTAAACGATCCCTGCGATCACTGGTTCTGGGTCGGCGCCGGCGTCTTGGGCGTCGGCGTCATCGGCGCGCCGTCCTTCTTCGGCCCGCTGTCGGTCGCCGCGTCGCCGTTGCGCGACTGCGCGCCGGACGAATCCGCCGGCTCGCCGCCCATGGAGCCGGTCGGCGCCGGTGCGTCCTTCCGGGTCATGTCCATCTGGTCGCGGTCCTTGCCGTGCTCCCGGTCGCCGGTGGAGGTGGCCTTGTCGGCGGTCTGCGCCGCGACGGGGCCCGCGACGAGCGCGGACGCGCCGAGCGCCAGAGCGGCGGCGAGCAGCGGCGCCCGCATCGTGTGATTGAACATCGTCATCTCCCTGAAATGGCCCCTCAGGTTCCGGTTCTTGCGCCGCCGGAACGACCTGAAGGCGTCCTGTTATGGTCTTTGAACGACAGACGACGCGATTTGGATCAGTTCATTTCGCAATGATATTTGCGCCAGAGCGCGGAACCTTTTGCAGTTCGTCTGAATGCGCACATCACATCGCGGCTGCACTGCATGTCGCCTCCGCGAAATCGGCGGATGGCGGCCGAGCCCTGAACGCCCGGCCGCCACCCCGACGCCATCCGTCACAGATCGCGGAACGTCCGCCTGGGATTGCCCCGCTCGACGGTGATGCGGTCGAGCCATCCTGCCCGCTGCGCCGACAGAGCCTCCTTCGCCGCCGCGCCCGCGAGCAGCGCGCCAAGACGCGCCAGCGCGCGCTTGCGGTTCTGGTGCTGGGAGCGCCCGTCGCGGGCGATCGCCGACAGGCCGGTCGGCAGATGCGTCACCCGGACGGCGCTTTCGGTGACGTTCTGGTGCTGCCCGCCGGGACCGCCGGCGCGCATGGCCTCGAACCGCACGTCCTCGTCGCGCAGCGCCACGGCGCCCACCGGCTCGGTGAAGCGATGCACCGCCACGAACCAGTTGCGCCGGGCGCGCCCGCCGCGGAAGGACCCGTCGACGCACTGGATCGTCCCGATCCACCCGTCCGCGAAGGCCTCCGCGCCGTCGCCTCCAAGCGAGACCAGCGCCGACGTCGCGGCGGCGACGCCGTCCGGCAGATCGTGGGCCACGCTGAGGCCCGCGGCCTCCGCCTCCTGCGCAAGCCGCCGCGCCACCCGCGCCGCGACGATGCGGCACTCCCTCGGGCCGCGGCCCGAGGTCACCACCAGGGTGACGTCGCTCTCCACCATCACGCCCTCCCCGTCTTGAAGGTGACGAGCGGCCGAAGCGCCGCGACCGGGCGCGCCAGCCCGTGGGCGTCGAGGTCGGCGATCACCTGCCCGATGTCCTTGTAGGCCTCGGGCGCCTCCTCGCGCGCGAGCCGCGCGTCCGCGCAGATGACCCGGTTGCCGACAGGGTTCGGCCGCTCGCCTCCGTCGCGCTTGCCGTGCAGGGAGGCCCGGTCGCGCTTGCGTCCGGCGCCATGGGCGATCGATCGCAGGGCGCCGGGCGCGTCCGGATCGGGCCGGACCAGATAGGTCAGCGCCCCGCGCGAGCCGGGCACGGGCACGAGGCCGAGATCGGCCTGCGCCGCGCCCTTGCGGTGGAGCGCGCGGCCGTCCTCCACCGTGACGTGGTTGTGCGGCACGTCGAGCCACGGCGCGCCGTCGAGGCCGAGCAGCTCCGCCGCCCGCTCCGCCAGAACGGCGCGGTTCAGCCGGGCGAAGCGCACGGCCGCGTCATGGTCGGCGAGATAGGCCGCCCCGCCCTCCTCAAGCGGCAGGCCCTCGCCATGGACATGGGGGTGCCGCGCCAGCACCTCAGGGCCGAGCGCCCGCGAACCGGAATGCACGAGCAGCAGCAGGGCGCCGGGCTCCACCCCGGCGTCCGCGCAGGCGGCCGCGTCGATGATCCGGTCCACCGCCTGAAGCTCGACGAAGTGGTTGCCGCCGCCCACCGTCCCGAGCGCCGCCGCGTGGCGCGCGGCGACATCCGCCGCCACGCCCGCCGCGACCGCCTCGGCAGGGTCGAGCCCGCCGCGGTCTCCAAGGCGCTCCAGCGCTCGGACGGCCTTGTCCACCTTCAGGCGGCGCAGCAGGCCGCCGAGCCGCCACAGCGTCATGCCGCAGCCGATGTCGGTTCCGACAATGTCCGGATGGACGACGCCGTCGGTGAGCACCGCGCAGCCGACCGGCCCCTTATGGCCGGGATGAAGATCGGGCATGGCGGCGACCGCCAGCACGCCGCGCCGCTGAAGCGTCTGTTCGAGCTGGCGCACGGCGGCGCCCTCGATCCACGAGGACGCGGAGGCGAACACGCGCAACCGCGCGTCCGCCGGATAGGAATTGGTCATGAGAATGCAGTCTCGAAGGCGCGCGGCTCGATCCGAGCGCGACGCGCGTCGCAAGGTCGCCGCCCCTCGATGAGGTCGGCGGGCTTTTAGAAGCTCTGGCCCATGCGGGCGAAGCGAGCGGACATGACCGTCTCCTCAGCCTTCGAGGCTCCCGGACATCGAGAGCGAATGCGCGTCATGCTCCGACAGGCCGGGACAATCAAGCGCGGATCGTGACAGAGCGCCGAAACCACGCCGCCTGTCGCCGCGCGGCCACAGACGGCGACAGGGGCGGATCGCGGACAGGGCGGCTGGTGCGGACGGCGGGAGAACCAATCCACGCTCACAGTCCCCCCAAGATCCCATAGATGTTTTGACGATTCAGGATTATCGTCACAAGCACCCGCTACAAACCGTCGACATAAACGAATGGGGTTCGTGGCGCTTCCTACTGCAGAGACATCCTGCCTCATCCGGCGAGGCGATAGCTGGTGGACGCAGATCGTCGTTCCGCCGGCGCTGCGCCTGCTCGTCGAGAAGAACGAGCTGACACACGCACTTGGTCCAGATCGTTAGACGGACACAGGCGAGCACTGTACGGACGGCGCGGAGTTCAAAGCGATCCTCAGCGAGGCGAAGCGCGAGCACGCCGCCGGCGCCGATATCTTAGCCTACACACCCCGAACGAATAGCCGAGCAACAATCCGGCAGATCGCGGCCGAATTCTGCGCGAGTGGTCAAGACGCCAGACGACCAGCGTGTCGCCTTCGGCCGCGGCCGTCAGCTTATGCTCAAGCCCGCCTACAGCGTGGGCTGGGCGAGCTACATGATGAAGCACGCGCACCTTGAGCAGCCTGAAGCCTCTCCCCTGTATCGCCGGCATTAACTACGCGCCGCACTTCAAAAGCGACGCCATGAAGATGTCCGACCCGCTCCGCTCTCCGGCGGCGACCCACTGCGAGGCGTTTCGTGCCGACCAGAAGGGAAAGAAGGCGCGCAAGGTCGGAACGCCCCACGCCTCGGGGCCGCCTCGCAAGCCCCGCTTCCGGTGGCCGACCAACGTGCGGGCGAAGCGACCACGGTGAAGCCTTTGTCGCCGTCCGGTCCCGTTGTCGAGGCCCTTCAGGCGCCCCTCGATGGCGCCGCCACGACCCCGCTGACCGCTTCTCGCCACGCCCGACGCGCCGCCGCGCGTCGTAATCGTCGCGTCGTCAAGCTCCCGCGCGGCGCTGCTTGGCGAGCAGATCGTGTCGCTGGCGCCCAGCGAACAAACCCGTCCGTATTCCTGGCCACCTGAGAGCGCTTCTCGCCGCAGGGGGCGCGCTGGCGGGCGTTTTTAGCAGCGTTGAAATCCTTCGCGCCCAGACAAGACAGCCGCCAGCGATCGCCTGAGCTTGTTCTACGCGGCAATCTTTCCGCTCAGGCGCCGAGGGGAGCGCAGCGCAGACTTGAAGTCCGCCCGCGATGCAAAGGGCCAAGCCTCATAGTCGCCGGCCGCCAAGAACGTGTCTGCTTCAGCCTGGGAAAGAGCTTGAAACTGCCACAGCAAGCGTCGACGCCATACGCCGCCAATACGGACTCGTTTTTGAGGATCTGACCCAGGCCATGCGATCTTCGGCCAGACGTATTCATGGGAGCTGTCGAGAAACAATATCCAGCGTGTAACTTCACGCTTCACATCGGGCGAAATTTTATATCTGCCGCTCAAGACGTGGATATCGTGATCGTCGTAGAGAAGCCATGCGGTGTCGTAGACCGCTAAGACAGCTTCGTCCTTGGTGTCGGGCTGCGAGAACTCAAAGTCATCGTTGGTCATCTGACCCAAGATCAGACGCCGAAGCGCGAGCGCTGCGTGATTACGAGCAGCACGATCTATCATCGCGATCCCTCAAATCGACGTTGCTCATGGTGACGACGATCTCACCAATGGGCACACGAAGCAAGAAGGCCAAGTTTCTCCCGTCCTAACACGTCGTTGATGTCGCCCAAGGCAGCCATGTAGATCACGATCCACACTTGCTGCCATACCCCCGCTACAACGTTAAGGAAGGCTACAAAGAGCGTCTACAAATGGCCGCCGTAACTAGAGACGCAAAATCCGGATCAAATAATTTATTTTGCTGAGAACATTGCAGGTGGTGCGGACGGCGGGACTCGAACCCGCACGCCTTGCGGCGCAAGATTTTAAGTCTTAGAATCAATGACATACAGGGATATGTCGAGCCGTTTCATGGCTTACGCCCCCTGAGTTCCGCGACATCATCATCGTGTAGGGCCGTGTTGGACCTGGTCTCGTACCGGGCCTGACTTCGGGTCCGGGCTCGATGATGAGGATCACGGAACATGGGTACGAAGCTAACACAGGGAACGGTCAACCGAATAGCCGAGGAGCACGAGGCGGGACAGCAGATCTACGACGCCGACGTGTCCGGCCTGCGCATCGTCGTGGGTAGCAAGTCCTCCAGCTACAAGCTGGTGGGAAGGATCAACGACGGGAGCGACAGGTACGTCTCCATCGTCATCGGCCGCACCGACGAGGTGAGCCTCAAGACCGCCCGCGAGAAGGCTGCGGAGCTCAAGCTGGCGCTGCGGCGCGGCGAGGACCCGCGGGCACCGAAGCGCGCGGTGCCGAGCCTGCGGAAGGCATGGGAGCGGTACAAGGAGACCCGCGGCCCCGAGCTCCAGCCGAGCACGGTGGCCTGGTACGAGGAGAAGGTCCTCGCCGTCCTCAAGCCGATCCTCGAAATCCCACTGGACAAGCTCGACCGGGAGACGGTCCGCGCCCTCCACGAGAAGATCACGAAGAAGAACGGGCCCTACGGCGCGAACGGCGCGATGAGGGCGCTCAAGGCGGTCTACAACGACGCCGCGCGCACCCAGGACCTGCCGCCGAACCCGGTGAGCCGGGCTGTGCGGATGAACAAGGAGGCGCCGAGGAAGTGGGCGCTGGACGCCGCGGGCCTGAAGGAGGCGTGGCGCCGCCTCGACGCGATGGAGGACCAAGTCAGGGCGGCGTGCTGGACGGTCATGCTCCTGACCGGCCTGCGGTCGCACGACGCGAGGTCTATGCGGTGGGAGCACTTGGACGCGGATGGGGTCCTGACGGTGCCGTCGCCGAAGGGAGGAGCCGACAGGGCCTTCCGGTTGCCGTTGCCCCGTCACCTGCTTCAGGTGCTTGAGAGGGTCAGGCAGGAGACGGCGCCGCTGGCGAGCCCCTTCGTCTTCCCGTCGATCACCAGCAAGTCGGGCCACATCGAGGAGATGCGCCGCACCGACGAGTTTCCCCACGCGCCTCACCAGATGCGGCACACCTACCGTACTTGGTCGCTTGAGGCGGGCGTGGACATGCAGACGGTCACGCTCCTGATGAACCACCGGCCCGCAGGCGTGACCTGGGGCTACGTCACGCGAGCGCACCTTCTCGGGCACATGCGCGAGGCCCAGGAGAAGGTGTGCGCGGCGCTCGTCCGCCCGCGCGGCGCCTGACGGACAGCTCGCGCCGCCCGGCCTCACCGGGCCGGTGGTCGCGGTCCCGAAGCCCGCGCTCGTACTGTTCCAGAGCGATGAAGGCGCGCCGGAGCCTCGGAGCGTCTCCCGCATAGGTCTGCTCCCTGAGCGCCGCACGGCGCAGCGCCCGGAGGAGCGGGTCGAGGGATCGCCACTCGGCCTCCGCTGCCTCCCGCGCCTCGCGCAGTCTGGCCCTCCGGCCGGCGTCCTCTTCCAGTGCCTCCTGTCCCTCAAGCTCCATGGCGTAGAGCCTGGCGCCGTCGCGAAGCGCGCCGAGCTCGGCATCTTCGGCGTCGGCCTCCTCCCAAATGCGTTCCCAAAATGCGTCCATCAGCGGCCTCCGTTCGGCTACGCCAATCTGGCGTTCTGGAGGCGTCAAGCGGACCCTCGGAGAGAATGCGCCCTCCACACGGTCCGGCACGAAGTGTTGGTATGTCGAGTCCCACGGCCTCGGTAGCGTCGTCCGATCGAAACAGCGCGTCGGAAAGGACACGACATGGAAGGGCTCTTAAGGGAGGCGTTGCTGCGCCTCGAACGCATCGAGAAGGGACTGGCTAAGCCGCCCAGCGAATACCTGGACACCGAGGCGGCGGCGGTCTTCACGAGCATCAGCGCGGTGCAGCTCGCCGAGTGGCGCTCGCGCGGCGGCGGTCCTCGCTACATCAAGATGGGCCGGAAGGTGCTGTACGCCGTGCGCGACCTGCGGAACTTCGTGGAGTCGTTCGGCAAGGAGGCGCTGCAATGAGCCCGCTCGAACAAAAGGACGGGCGCGCCGCTGTCATCGACGCGCCCGCTAGCAGGCTTCTGGAGAAGGACGGAGCGGAGTTCAAGCGCGACGTCGTGACCAAGGATGCCGCACCCTTCAAGACGGCGACGCCATTGCTCCTCGACCTGATCCCACTCCATGCCCCGGACGACGTTGACGCCAAGGGCCGGTCGGTCGGCAAGGCGCCGCTGCGCTCCGGCTGGCGGCGCGACGCTGCGCTCACCGCCGCCGAGGCGGAGGCGCACATCAGGCGCGGGAAGAACCTCGGCGCGCGCCTCCGCGACGACCAGCTCGTGGTTGACGCCGATCCCCGCAACTACGACCCCGGCGACGACCCGCTCGCGCGCCTCAGGGCAGACGTCGGCCTGCCGGACGCGCCCACCGTCGAAACCGGCGGCGGCGGCGTCCACATCTACCTGCGGAAGGCCGAGGGCCTGCGGGTGCGCGACGCCCTGGAAGAGTACCCCGGCATCGAGTTCAAGACGGTTGGCCGTCAGGTCGTCGTTCCGCCCTCGGTGCATCCGAACGGCCGTCGATACGAGTGGGACCCTCTGTTCGGAGACGACGTGGCCGCGCCGGACGCGCCGGACGCGCTCCTCAGCCTTCTGCAGAGGCCGCCGACGTCCTCGGCGGCCGAAGACGGCGCGATGACCTCGGAACAGCTCTCGATGCTCCTGGAGGGCCTGGACGCGCGCGACTTTGGCAGCAACGACCTGTGGCTTCCGATCGCCATGGCCTGCCACCACGCGACCGGCGGGGACGGCATCGACGCCTTCCTCGACTGGTGCGCGACCGACCCGGATTACGCCGACAGGCTCAGCACGGCGCGGGCAAGGTGGGAGTCCTTCGGCACCGACCGGCCGGCCTCGGTAACGCGCCTGACCCTCTACAAGGCGCTCCACGAGGCGGGTCGCGGCGACCTGGTCGAGGCCGCGGAGCGCTCGGACCCTCGGGACGACTTCCCCGACGACGACACGCCCGAGGCGCACGGCTCGCGGGAGCGCGACCTGGTCGAGCAAATGAACGACCGCTTCTGCTGCGTCATCAACGGCGGGAAGTTCGCGATCTTCATGGAGGACGAGGACGGCGTCTTCGACCCTCCGCGCCGCGTCTGGACCAAGATGTCGCGCGCCGACTTCCTCCACTACCACGAGGACGAGCGCGTCAAGGCGGTGGGGAGCCGGCGCGAGGTGAGCGTCGCCGAGCTCTGGCTGGCGAGCCCCCGTCGGCGCAAGTACCCCGGCATCGTCCTCGATCCCGAGGGACGCGACCGCGGCAAGCTCAACCTCTGGCGCGGCTGGGCGGTCCAGCCGAAGCCGGGCAACTGGTCCCTGATGCGCGAGCTGATCGAGCAGGTGCTCTGCTCGGGAGACCGCGCGTCCTCAGACTACGTCCTGCGCTGGATGGCCTTCATGTTCCAGCATCCCGGCACCTCGCCTGAGGCAGCGATCACCTTCCGCGGCCGGGAGGGAACCGGCAAGGGCACGCTTGGGCGCGCGCTCATGCAGATCACCGGCGCGCACGGCCTCACGGTGTCGTCGCCCGCCCAGTTCGCGGGTCGGTTCAACGCCCACCTGCGCACCGTCGCCTTCCTGTTCGCGGACGAGGCGTTCTGGCCGGGGCACAAGGAGGCGGAGGGCGTTCTGAAGCAGCTCGTGACGGAGCCGGTCATCGCGTTCGAGGGCAAGGGCGCCGACATCGTCCCCGGCCGAAACCTCATCCACCTGATGATGGCGAGCAACAACGAGTGGGTCATTCCCGCCGGCCTCGACGCACGCAGGTTCGCGGTCTTCGACGTGTCGGACGCGCGCCGCAACGACAAGGCGTTCTTCGGGGCGCTCAACGCCCAGATGGCGGCGGGCGGGCTCGCAGCGATGCTCCACGACCTGCTGGCGATGGACATCGAGGGCTGGCACCCCTCGCGCGGCATCCCGAAGACTCAGGCCCTCGCCGAGCAGAAGGCCCTGAGCCTCGACCACGCATCGAAGTGGTGGATGGCGCTGCTGGACCGGGGGTCGCTGCCGGTCACGGAGCCCATCGCCTGGGACCGTGGGCCTGCGGAACTCGATCCGGTCTCCAAGGGCGAGCTCCTGGAGGACTACGACCGCTACCTGAAGGCGAACAGGGTCTTCAGCGCCAAGGCCAGCCACCGCGCGCTGGCGACGGCCGGGAGGTCGCTGGGCCTCCAGACCGGCAAGACGAAGGGCGGCGAGAGGGCCTGGTGGCTCCCCTCGCTGTCGGAGGCCCGAGAGCTGTTCGAGGAGCGGCTCGGCGCCTCCAGCATGTTCGACTGACCGGCGATGCCCTCCCTCCACCACCGAGGGAGGGCCCGTCCGACCTGTCCGACCTACGGGATGCATGGGACGGACGCTTAGAGACGCTTACGATCCTCAAAGCGTCCGAAGAAAAATATATATATATCTTATATTTAGACACTATAGACACTTTAGACAGTATATAAATCGGTTCTACGAAAATTCAGCTCCGGATAGAGGGATCGACTTAGGGGCATGTTAGCCGGAGCGACGAGAAAAACCGTACGGCGAAGTAGAAAAAAGAAGCGTCCGTCGTCCGAAGCGTCTTTATGCTTACGGATCATGCACTTAGACCGGACGCATAGCTTCTTCAAAACGACCGAAGCGTCCTGAAGGCATTTGGGCTTCTGGCCTCCATGGGGCCTCTCCCTGGTCGAATAGGGTGCTGCCGCCTCGGCATCGACCTTCAGGCATGGAGCGTACCTCGGCACTGTCCTCCAAGCCTCCGCGGCCTCTCGATGGCCGCCCGCATTCCGTACGTCCTCGCGCGCGAGGCTGGAGGCCTCCCCGCCATAGCAGCTCCCCCACGAGTGCCGCAGGCGACGCCCATGCCCCACGCCGCCATGCGCCGTGGCGTGGTCGAGGAGCCCGCGCCAGGCGCGTAGGCGTGGGCGCCAGCGCAGACGCGGCGATGCGGTGGCCTGGGACGTAGACACAGGGGATCGCCTGTCCTGCGTCCCTCCGGGAGGCCGAAAAGACCAAGCATTGCAATCGCTTGGAGGGGGCCTTTCCCCCGGCCCGAGCCCAGGCCCGACGGAGGCGCGGGAAACAACCCACTTCCCGTGGAGAAGGGGCCGGCGTCCTGGGGCCTCCGTGTGCCCCGTAGCCTCCCCTGTGCAGGGAGGGCGCCGGGGGCCTCATTCTCCAAAATTTTGAAGGCCGCCCGGTGCGGGGCTTCCCAGAATTTTGAAAAGCGCTGGCGTGCTTCCCGCCTCGCGGGGCGCACGGTGCGCGGGACGCGGTGCGCGCAGGAGGCACGGACATGGACAGAAAGCAGGAGGCGGCGCTCCGGTTCGAGGAGGGCCGGCGTAGGCCGGAGATGGACCGCAGGTGGTCGCCCGAGGTGGAGGACGCCGTCCTGGAGATCGTCGGCCGCACGGGCAGCCCCAAGCGCGCCGCCGAGGAGGTCGGCGTCAGCGCCTCCACCATCCACGACCACCGCCGCCGCGACCCCGAGTTCCGCGCCAGGTACGCCGTGGCGATGGACGACGCCTTCACGGCCGTCCTCGGCCACGCCTTCACGCGCTCCTTCGACGACGTCCGGCCCTCGGACCGGCTGACGGAGGTCCTTCTGCGGCTCCGGTGGCCCGAGCGGCTCGGCTCGTTCCTACAGGTGGCTGGGGACGCCTCCGGCTCCGGCGGGCTCGACCCCATGGTGATCGCTCGGATGCCGCCCGACGACAGGGCCTCGCTCATCGCTCTCCTGGAGAAGTACCAGCAGGTTCAGGGCGACATCGCCCTCGCGGAGGGGACGGATGGCGTCGCGCTCCTGGTCTGACACCCTCCGGGACCTGCGCGAGGCCGAGCGGCTCGCCCGGTCGCTGGACGAGACCGCGCCCGGCGTCGTCGCCCTGTACGGCGGGGGCGACGAGCTCGTGCGCCTCCACGGCCGTCCGACCGGAGCGTGGTTCTGGCGCCTTGACCCGTTCCCGATCGAGCTTTGGGAGGCCATGGCCGGCGAGCACGCCGAGGGCCAGCGCGCCTCGTCCGGCGGCTAGCCCAGCAGCTTCCACGTCGGGAAGTGCGGGCTGTTGATCCGCTTCCGCGCGGCCTCCTTCGATATGCCGTGGGCCTCACCTGCCGACGCAAGGCTCGGGTAGGCCACCCCGTCCGCCTCGACCCGCTGCCCGTCCCTCCGTCGCGCGCCGGCAGGCGCCGCTCCGAGCAGCGCCCTGCTGATCTCGGTGGGGAATGTCCGGTGGCCCGGCCGCTCCCTGTCGAGCATCGCCATGACCGCCGAGTGCGTCACTGGCTCGCCTGCGTTCACCAGCTCCTTCACGAATGTGCGGATGAGCGTGCTCTTCCGCACGTACTCGCGGCCGTTCACCTTCCATCCGTTCGGGTGCTTCGTCATGGTTGACGATATTGAACCAATACAAGTATTCGTCAAGTCAATTCCAGATGAAATCGCACATCTATTGTGTTTCCATAATGTCTCTCCCGCGATTGTGCGGAGGGAAAAGTGGAGACGAGAAAACATGACCGAGAAGAAGAATTTTTGGAACGGCCTGCCCAAGATCGTGGTCACGGCCGAGCATGTCGACCGTGCGCTTAGGGCCATGGGAAACGACATCACCAATCTCGACCAGCGCGACGTGCATTTTGAGGGAGCGATGCTGGCGGGTGCTGTCATCGCTCACATGGACGCTCTCTACGAGATGATTGAGATGTCGAGCCCTGTGATTGCGCTCACTGCGGAGTCGTTTGGTCACGGCTTCATCGAGCAGTGGGCCATCGAGACCTACGGTCTCGTTCGCCCGACCGATGAGGCGGCCGAGCGTGCTTCTAGCGAGCGTGCCCAGCGTATCGCGCTGCGTGCTGCAAAGGCCAAGGCGACGCGCGAGGCGAAGCGGGCTTCCGAGATCGAGGCTGCGGTTGCCGAGCGCCTTCTGGCGGCGGCCTGATCCCCATTTTCTGCAAGGATGAATCAAGATGATTGAGAACAGCAGCACTGAAGTAATCGTGACCAACGCTCATGTGGCTTCGGTCGTCTCGGCGTTTCAGCACGATATAGGCGGGCTTATGCCGGAGGTTGTCGGCACCGACAATATCGGGCGTGCAGCGAGGATTCTCGCTCTCATGGACGATCTCGATAGACATTCGTCGTACGGCGTTCAGATCATGCTGGCGCTTATGCACGACAATATGGAGACCTACGTTCGACCTTGGGCAATGCTCACATACGACTTGGTGGACGGTGCGGAGCTGCGAGAGTCCAAGCGACACATCGAGCGTGTGAAGTACGGGCTTTTGGCGCAGCGCAAGGCCGCTGACGACTGGAAGCGGCACATCGGCGTCTCTCTGGACGCGGCCTGAGGCAATTCACCAAAAAGGAGAAGGATTATGAGCAAGGCGAAGAAGGACGTTCAGGCTGCGGGCATCGTGCCGACTCGGGAGGATATCGCACGCTTCTCGCACCTCGACACCGAGAGGAAGCGGGTTGCGGCGGCGACGGCGTGGGCGGGAATGCGCGCATTCCAGATTGAGATGGGGCCTGGGCACGCGGCGCTCGACCTGATCGCAAGCGAGCTGCCGGCGGCCTATCGGCGGAACTGGGCGAAGGGGCTGATGGCGGCGGCGTAAGTGCTGGTCCGACCCGGCACGGCAACTGGTCATTCTGACGACGTCTACGGATCGGCCGATGGGCCGATCCGGTCACCTCAATGGAGGTGGACGCTCTACTGCGGGCTGTGACCCGCGCCAAGGTCCTCCGGCCTTGTTGAGCGTGACGCTCAACGTCGAAGGAGAACCAGATGGCACAGAAGAAGGCTCCACCCACCCTGACGAAGCCCTGGAGGTCAGTGACTGATCTGAAGGCATCGCTCACGCGGGCTCGCGAGCTCCACTCGGAGAACGCCAAGCGCATTTCCGAGATGAACGAACGGGTGGCGAAGCGCCGGGAAGAGCTGCGCGCCAACCTGCACGACCTTTCCCCGTCCGAACAGTCCCACATTCTGAACCGCGCCCTCGGGGGCCTGCGCGCCGACCTCAAGAGGGACAGCGCCGACGCGAGGACCGCGCGCCTGCGCGAGCTCGACGCCCTGCGCCGACAGGCGGAGGACGCTTCCGCGCACTACCACAGCCCGATGCAGATGCTCATGCGAGAGTCGCTCGGCAGCGAGCGTCGGTCGCGCCTCATCCAGCAGCTCGAACACTCCGGCAAGGTGGAACTGGCGAGCCTCGCCGCGCTCGCGGTGTCCTCGAAGGACCGCGAGCTCGCGGCCGTGCTCGCCTCGCAGGTCGGACGCATGCCCCACGGCGAGCGCCCGTTCTCCCCGCACGAGCTGGCCGACCTCCTGGTCGGCGACGAGCATCGGGCCATCCAGGCCGCCATCATGGAAGTGGGCGAGCTGACGCAGCGCTCCCTCCTAGACGACAGGCAGTTCGAGACCGGCCGCCCCGTCGACCGGGTCGGGCTCGCGCTGCGCGCCCGCGACCGCTCCGCGCTCGGCGCGGCCGAGCTGCCGGACGAGGAGGACTAAGCCATGGCCAAGATCACCGACGACCACCTGCGCGAGCTCCTCGCGGGCTGCGCGCGCACCACTCCCCACGAGCTCTGGCTCATGCTGCACGGGCCGGATGTTCCCTGCGTCGGCGCGCGGGTCACGATCTGCGAGCTGGCCCTCGCCCGGCTCGGCTACGAGCGCGTCGCGGTCCACCCGCTGCGGATCAGCCGCGACGGGTTCGAGTGGGTGCGGGGCCACTGGCCGTCAGACGACCGCTGGCCGGACCTCTCGGACGACCCGATCATGCTGGAGATACTCGACCGCTACTTCACCTTCCGGCTCGCCTCCGGCGCGGGCGCGCAGCACTGAACGGAGGACCTGGCCATGGCCGGACTTGACGACCTGGCGAGGCGGCTCGACCGCATCGCCGTGCAGGTCGAGGGCAACGTCGAGCGGGCGATGAAGGACTGCGCCCATGCCGTCCTGCGGTCGGTCGTCGAGTCGACACCGGTCGACACCGGCATGGCCCGGTCGAACTGGACGCCCGAGCTGGACCGCGCCTTCGAGGGGCTCTTCCCCGCGCGCGTGCCGGGACAGGGCGGTTCGACCGGCGACGCGAACGCCGCCGCCGCTATCGAGGCCGGCGCGCCGACCATTGAGGCGTTCGACACCCACGCCAACCGCGAGATCCACATCACGAACAACGCGCCCCACATCGGCGCGCTCAACGACGGCCACTCAAAGCAGGCTCCCGCCGACTTCGTCCGCACCGCCGTCCTGGAGGGACTAGCGACCGTCCGAGGCGCGAAGATCATCGGGGAATAATCTCCTCCCGCCCCGCTCGCGAAGCCCACCCAACACGACAGCATGGCCCCATCGACAACGAGGGGGAGACGCCATGCGTCAGTGGACACCGGATGCGAGAGAGTGGGCAAGGTCGTTGGGGCTGCCGTTCGCGGACCAGGTGACGGCCTCCGGCCCGCCGGTCGCGAGCCTCTGCCTGCGGGTGCGCGGGCCGTCCGGCGACATGGTCGCCGTCGCGCCGCGTCCCGACCTCATGCCGCGACTAGCCTGGGTCGTGCGGCACCGCCCCGACCTTGCCGCCCTGCTTGTAGTCACGACCGAAGCGGCGCTCTACCAGGCCATGGTGGACAGGCACGCGGCTGAACTCGCTGCGCGCGCCTCCGAAAAGCTGCCCGACCGTCTGTCCGCCCGCCGACTGCGCAGGATCGGGCCAAAGGGGCTGACGACGACCGGACTAACCGTGGCCGCGCTCGCGGCCGTTCCGCTGTTCCCCCAAATCCTCCTGCTCATGTCCTTCCTGTCTGTCGCGGCCGTCCGGCTCGGCGCGGCGACCGAGGCAGTGCGTCCTCCTCGTCGGCCCGAGCCTCTGGCCGATGGGGCGCTCCCATCCGTTACCGTGCTCGTGCCGCTCTACCGCGAGGCGGCAGTGGTCCAGGACCTCGTGCGGAACCTGTCGGCGCTCGACTATCCCCGCGACCGGCTGGAGGTCCTGGTGCTGATGGAGGCTGACGACCGCGAGACGCAGGCCGCCGCGCGACGGCACCTGACTGCGGCGCCGTTCCGCGCGGTGGTCGTGCCGGACGGCGCCCCGAGGACGAAACCGAGGGCCTGCAACGTCGGCCTCGCGCTTGCCCGCGGCGAGCTGGTGGTCGTCTACGACGGAGAGGACCGACCGGAGCCCGACCAGCTCAGGGTCGCGGCCGCGGCGCTCGCCGCCGACCCGCGCCTCGCCGTCGTGCAGGCGAGGCTCGCCTGCGATCATGCGGCCGGCGCGCCGCTGGTCACCCGCCTCTGGGCCTTGGACTACCTCGCCCTGTTCGGCGCGGTCGTGCCGTTCTTGTCCCGCCACGGCCTGCCGTTCCTGCTGGGCGGAACGTCCAACCACTTCCGCCGCCGCGCCCTCGTCGAGGCCGGAGGCTGGGACGCTTGGAACGTGACGGAGGACGCCGATCTGGCGGTGAGGCTGGCCCGGCTCGGCTGGCGCTCGGCCTCTATCGACAGCACGACATGGGAAGAAGCGCCGGTCACGGTCAGTGCTTGGGTGAAGCAGCGCGGCCGCTGGCTGAAGGGCTTCGCCGTGACCGCGCTCGTTCACCTTCGTCAGCCGGTCGTCGCGGTCCGGGAGATGGGCGTCCCCGCCGCCCTCGCGCTGCTGGTCCAGCTTCCACTCTCGCTTCTGTCGATCGCAGCGCACCCGGTCTGCTTGGTGCTGGTCGCGTGGGGAACGCTCGACGGCTCGCTCTGGCAGTCGGCGGGCTCTGAAGCGGGCGACGCGCTCCTCGCCGCCCAGGCCGCGACCCTATGCGTCGGATACGCCGCGGCCTTCGCCCTCCACCTCGCCGTGCTCAGGCGTCGGCCGTGCAGGGGCGTCGGCCTCTGGCTCGTGCCCCTCCTGCCGCTCTACTGGCTGCTCACCTCGTGGGCGCTTGCCGTGGGGCTGCTTGACCTCTCCGTCCGCCCGCACCGCTGGGCCAAGACGGCGCACGGCGTCGTCGCCCGTCCCAAGGGGGCTCCCGCCGGCCTCGATCCGCGACAGGATGCGCCGGCAGTCCAGTTAACAGGAGAGTGACATGGCAGCAAAGAGGAAGACCGCGGAGGCTTCGGCGACCGCCGAAGCACAGACCGAAGCGCCCGAGGCTTCGAAGCCGCCACGGGTCGCCGTATCGAGCCGCAGAGCGCTCGGTGTCGGTGTTCTTGCTCGGTCGCTTATCGTCGAGCATCCCGAGTGGACCTATCGGCGAATAGCCGACGAGGTGAATGCCCGGATCGAGGGCGCACACGCGTCGGAAAAGTCCGTGCGGTGGTACTCCTACCAGATGCGGAAGAGCGGAGTAGACGGGACAAGCCGGCGCCCGGCAGCCGGTTAGCTTCCCACGTCCTGCATCACGCGACAGCGGATTATCTCTGCGAGGCCTTCGGAGTCGTGGGTCTCGCACTCCCAGATAATGACTGCGCGCCAATCCAGCAGTTCAAGCGCAGGCGCCACCAAGGCATCCCGCTCCACATTTCGGCGCAGCTTCGGCCCCCAATACTCCGTCTTTGACTTCGGCATAGATGCCCGCCGGCAGCCGTCGTGCTGATGCCAGAAGCAGCCGTGGACGAAGAGCGCCACGCGAAATTTGGGAAAAACCAAGTCCGGCTTGCCGGGCAGGTCGGTCCTGTTGAGCCGAAACCGCAGGC
The DNA here is from genome assembly GCF_042679725.1 of Methylopila musalis. Classification (NCBI taxonomy): domain Bacteria; kingdom Pseudomonadati; phylum Pseudomonadota; class Alphaproteobacteria; order Hyphomicrobiales; family Methylopilaceae; genus Methylopila; species Methylopila musalis. The sequence continues at coordinate 9,395 of NZ_JBHTMX010000014.1, read as the reverse complement.
CCATCGCATGGGCCACCTTGCGGACCCGAACCTCCGGCCCTGTATTCTTTCCCTTGATCCTCGCCATGACAGCTGAGCGCCGGTCGGCTGAAATCTGATCGACCATCGCAGCCTCCGTGCCCGCATTCGTCGCGGGTCAGGTCACTCGGCAGCGACGAGGGAAGACCGCAGCGTCTCTTGGTCCTGCGCCTTCATCACCGACATCAAACGGTGACCGACCCACTCCGCCACGGGCGGCGTCACTGCATTGCCGACGGCATGATAGCGCAGGCTGTCGATGCGGTCCGCCTGGCGCTCGTCAAAGCTCCGCGGCCGCGTCCAGTCATCTGGAAAGCCCTGCACTCGCTCGACCTCGTTCGGGGTGAAGCGCCTCACCCTGCCGTCTGGAAACCACACGTAGTTGCGCGACCAATCGGTGCCGGTATGCCGCGCGGACTCTGCGTAGATGCAGTGGGCGATGCTCTTTACGAGGGGGCCTTTGACAGTATCTCCAATGATTGTCTGAAAGAGGGAGGCAGATTTCTCTTCATCCTGTCTACCCTTCTTAGAATTCCAGTCGCCGCATTCTGGCTCAAAAAGTACTTCTCCGGGACCGGCTGCGTCTCGATGCATGGCAACAATGTAGACGCGACGGCGCTGCTGGGGGACTCCGAAGTCTTTGCTGTTAAGCACACGCCACGCCACGCCATACCCGAGTTCGTCCAGCGCCTTGAGTACGACGGCGAAGTCGCGTCCTCCGTGGCTAGAGAGAAGCCCGTGCACGTTTTCGAGGATAATGGCTCGTGGAGTGCGTCCTCGAACGAGCCGCATAAAGTCGTGAAAGAGTCCAGACTGGTTTCCTCGAAGCCCAGATCTTGGCCCCATTCGCGCAAGCGAGAGGTCTTGGCAGGGAAATCCTGCGGCCCAAATATCAGCTTCAGGGATTTCTGAGTCATCTAGGCTCCTAATATCATCGTCGAGGGGCAGCTCCGGCCAATGCTGCCGGAGGATATCGCGGCAGAACGGCTTCACCTCACACTGGAAGCGAACGCTGAAACCGGCGCGCTCCAACCCTAGGTCGAGGCCGCCGATCCCGGAGAAAAATGAGGCGACCTTGTAGGACAGGGCATCGCTCCTAAATTCAGAACAAAACGAGAACGCGCCCAGACCATACGATATAGTCGCTTTCCCGTCAACGTGGGACGTGGCGAAGAATCGCCTAGCTGGTACTCTACTATCACGAATCAAGCTGATAAAGGATTAACCATGACCACCTGCTCCGTGCGGTGGAGATCGTCAGGTGGGCGCGGCGAGTTCGAGTATGTTCCGGCAGACTCTCTCGAAGACCGGGACATCAACGTACTCTTTGAACCGTTGAGCCTTACAATTCCGGCGGAGGTCAGGGCGATAAAGGCGCAGGGAAAGCCGCGCCTGCGCAAGTTTGACAAGAACAACCGCAAGAAGTTCCACCTCCCGCAGCTTGTCATGGCCGTGGCTCGGCTTCCAGAGCCCGCGCGGGAGGACACCGCCCACGCTGTGGCATTCCCGCTCCAGAACAAGTCGTTCGTCATGGATGCCATGGACTTCGACATAATCGAGGACGACGGCATAACCGCGACGCTCGCGCCCCTCCGCGTCTCGATCCGAAACTCAGACTTCCAGATCGAATTGCAGGACAGGTTCAAGGCTATAGCCGTCGACCTCGCGAGCATTCCTTCCATCGCTGCGAAACACCCTGCGCTCGCCGCTGCCGTGGAGGCGCACGGCGTCGAGATCGCGAAGGCCGTAAATTCTGTGGAAATCCGGAAGGCGGCGGACCGCATCAACGCCATCCAGGCCGAGATATTCGGGATGACGAACGCGGGGTCGGCGGTGACGCTGGAGGACGCCGCCGCCAAGCCGGAGACGGATCTGGAGGAGGAGATCGTCGGCAAGGAGGGCCGGCTCCTCACCCGCATCCACGCCTACAAGGAGCGCGACAGGGTCTTCGCGGCTCGGGCGAAGAAGTACTACCGGGACAAGAACGGTGGGAAGCTCACCTGCGAGGCCTGCGGCTTGGACCCGGTCGCCCTGTACGGCCCCGATGGGGAGCGCTGCATCGAAGCCCACCACAAGGTTCCGATCGAGGAGCTACAGCCCGACAGCATCACCCGCGTTGACGAGATGGCCATGGTCTGCGCGAGCTGCCACCGGATCATCCACAGCAAGAAGCCCTGCCTAACGGTCGATGAGGTCAGGAAGGCATCGTAGAAGGTGGTGGCCGCTGTGGGAATCGAACCCACACGGGCTAAGCCCGAGGCATTTTAAGTGCCTTCCGTCTACCAGTTTCGGCAAGCGGCCTTCCAGTCTTCAAGCCCCATAACCCATGCCCGCGACTCATGCGAGCCGCGCGCGTCGGGCCTATGTCAGGCCTCATTCGGCGCAACCGGACCTAAGCGCATGATCCGATTGCGCTTTTCTGCGGACACATCGGGATTTTAAGTCTCGTGCGTCTACCGGTTTCGCCACGTCCGCACGCGCGCTCGGGCCATCGTTTTTTCGACAGCGACAGACTGTCTAAGCCACGCGGCCGAGTCGCGCACGAAAAAGCGCGCCGGCCCAAGGGCGCGGCGCGCTTCGTTCAGATGCGCAAATTAAGCGTGATGCGCCGCCGTCAGGCGCGATAGGGACGCTTCAGTTCGGCCACGTCGCCGAGGCCGAGCGTCTCGAGGTCCGAGAGCGCCGGGGCGCGGCGGGCCTCCATCGCGCGGGCGACGCGGCCCGCGGCGAAGATCAGCCCCACCGCCTGCGCGGCGTCACGGAACATGTTGCGAATGCGAAAGGCCGGAAGCGGACGGCCCATCGCGACGGACAGATTGCGAGCCACGATCATCTCCAAAGTCAGTCACCGTAAGGTGTTGGAGACAATGTAAACCTGATGCCGCAACGCACAACGAGCGTTCTGGTCGCCGGAGCCATGCGACTTTCGCATGCGGCACGGCTGCAGGTTTCACAATTTCGCAACGATCGGGGGTCCAGGCCGCGTTTCGGCCGCAGGACTTGCGCGCCGTTTACAGATCCGCCGCCCGCGTTCAGCCGGCGGAGCCGTCCCGGATCGGCGGCTGGAAGCTCAGGCCCATGTCCCAGGGGAAGTAGATCCACGTGTCCTGGCTGACCTCGGTGACGAAGGTGTCCACCATCGGCCGGCCCCTCGGCTTGGCGTAGACGGCGGCGACATGAGCCTTGGGCAGCAGCGCGCGCACCACCCGGGCGGTGGATCCGGTGTCGACCAGATCGTCGATCACCAGCACGCCGGCGCCCTCCCCGCCCCGCACGTTGGCGACGCGATCGCAGACGCCCTTGAGCACATCCAGCTCCCCTTGCGTCTTGTAGTCGTGATAGCTCGCGACGCAGATCGTCTCGATCAGGCGGATGTCGAGCTCGCGCGCCACGATCGCCGCCGGCACCAGACCGCCGCGGGTGACGCAGACGATGGCGTCGAACCCGCCCGAGCCGCGGGCCTCGCCCGCAAGCCGCCACGCGAGCGCCCGGGCGTCGCGGTGAAACTGCTCCCAGTAGACCGGAAACGCCTTTTCGGCGCGGACGTCGGACATGGCGAACTCTCCGAAAGGGTCTCTAAGCCGGTTTGGACCGCGCCGGGGCGTTTCGCTCCGGCGCCCGCGTGGCGTGGGCGTCTCCGCGTCTTCGCGCGGCGGCAGCCTGAACGGTCCAGTCGTGGATGCCCGAGACACGCTCGGGCATGACGTATGGAGCAATGACGCGACAGAATCCTCAGCGCAGGGCGGCGAGCATGGCGCGCACCGCGTCGGCGGCGGCGGCGAGCGCCTCCGCGTCGCGGGAGCGAACCACCACATTGGTGTTGAAGCCGTTGGCGTCCATGAACGGATAGCTGCCGATGGCGACGCCCGGATGCGCGGTCTGGACGGCGGCGAGCGGCGAGGCGATGTCGCCCTCCTTGGCGTCGGCGCGGATGGTCTCGCTCAAGACCGGCGCGCCGTGGGCGAGCAGCGGGGTGATCTCGTCCAGCATCGCCGCCATGATCGACGGCACGCCCGCCATGACGAACACGTTGGCGAGCCGGAAGCCCGGCGCCTTGGAGACGGAATTGGCGATCAGGTCCGCCCCGAAGGGAATGCGCGCCATGCGCAGGCGCCCCTCGTTCAGGTCCGCCGGGTCGGCGAAGCGCTCGCGCAGCATGGCGACCGCGCGCGGATCGTGGTCGACGGCGACGCCGAACGCTTTTCCCACCGCGTCGGCGGTGATGTCGTCATGGGTCGGACCGATGCCGCCGGTGGTCAGCACATAGGTGAAGCGGGCGCGGAGCGCGTTCAGGGCCTCGACGATGGCGGCCTCGTCGTCGGCGACCACGCGGACCTCCTTGAGGTCGACGCCGATCTCCGTCAGCCGCTGGGCGATGTGGCCGCTGTTGGTGTCGCGCGTGCGGCCGGACAGAACCTCGTCGCCGATGACGAGCACGGCGGCGGTGGCGGGCGTATCGGTCATGGGCGGCGTCTCGTGCGGGAACGGCTTCGGGTGTAGAGGAGAGCGCGCCGCCCCACAACATCGCCCCTCCCCGCGCCCGAGCACCGCCGCCATGCGCTTCGCTTCCGCCCTCGTCCCCGGCCGCCTCGTCCGGCGCTACAAGCGCTTCCTCGCCGACGTGACGCTGGATGACGGCCGCGAGGTGACGGCCCATGTGGCGAACTCCGGCGCGATGCTTGGGCTTTCCACGCCCGGCGCGCGGGTGTGGCTGCGGCCGAAGACCGGCGGAACGCTGGCCTGGTCCTGGGTGGTGGTCGAGGTGGCGATCGGCGGCCGGAACGAGCTGGTCGGCGTGGACACCGGCGTCCCGAACGCGCTCGGGCTGGAGGCGGTGACGGCCGGCGTCATCCCCGCCTTCGCGGGCTACGACGCCGTGCGGCGGGAGGTGCGCTACGGCGTCAACAGCCGCATCGACCTGCTGCTGGAGACGCCCGGCCGTCCGCCGGCCTATGTGGAGATCAAGAACGTCCACATGTGGCGGCGGGACCGGCGCGCTGAGTTCCCGGATGCGCGCACGGCGCGGGGCGCGAAACATCTGGCGGAGCTCTCCGCCATGGCGGCCGCCGGCGCCCGCGCCGCCATGCTGTTCATCGTGCAGGGCCCCGGCGACGACTTCGCGCTCGCCCGCGACATCGACCCGGCCTATGGCGCGGCCTTCGACGCCGCGCGCGCGGCGGGCGTGGAGGCCCATTGCTGGACGAGCGTGGTGACGCTGGAGGGCGTCACTCTCGACCGGGAGATCCCGATCGTCGGGTGAGCGGTCAGCCGATCTTCTTCAGCCCGGCTCCGTAACGGCGGCCGTTCGCCACATAGCGGCCGGCGGTGCCGAGCAGGCGGATCTCCCACTCGCCGCCGAGTTCGCGCACCACCTTGGCGGGCGAGCCGACGATCATGGAGAAGTCCGGATATTCTTTGCCTTCGGTGACGAGCGCGTTGGCGCCCACGAGGCAGGACTTCCCGATCTTGGCGCCGTTGAGGATGGTCGCGCCCATGCCGATCAGGCTGCCGGCGCCGATCGTGCAGCCGTGCACCACGGCGTTGTGGCCGAGCGTCACGTCCTCGCCCAGCGTCAGCGGGAAGCCGGGATCGGTGTGGAGGATGCAGCCGTCCTGCACGTTGGAGCGCGCGCCGATGGTGATGCGCTCGTTGTCGCCCCGCAGCACCGCGCCGAACCAGACGCTGGCGTCCTCCTCCAGCACCACGTCGCCGATCACGTCGGCGCTGTCGGCCACCCACCAGCGGCCGTTGGCGGGGGTCTGCGGGCGAACGCCGTCGAGTTCGTAAAGCGCCATGGGATGGGGTGTCCTTGCCTGTTCGAACGGAGCGCGGCCGTCAGACGCCGAGCGCCTGCAGCGCCGCGGACCCTAGCGCAAGGCTCCACAGCCCCGCCAGCGTCACGCCAATGGCGACGCCGAGAACGGTGGAGCGGCGCTTGCGGCGCAGCGCCGCCAGATTGCGCGCCAGCATGTAGGGCGCGGCGATGGTGACGAGCGGCACCGCGACCACCGCCAGCACGTCCGGCGCGCGCAGCAGGCGGAAGCTGGCGCGCCGCGCGGTCGCCGCCTCGAAGGCGGAGGCCGTGAGCCCCGAAAGGGCGAAACCAAGAGCCAGCGTCAGCACGCTGGCGAGGAAGGGCGACACGGGCTCCTCCTTGCCACGGGGGTCATACGCCCCTCCGCAGCAAGGCCCATGCCGTCCCGATCCGGGACGTTCAGTCGAGATCGGTCTCGAGGATCGCCATCTGGAAGTTGTAGGACAGGTCGCCGTCCTCGTCGTCGCGGAACAGCACGCCCACGAACTCGTCGCCCAGATAGACCTCGGCGCTGTCGTCCTTGCGCGGACGCTTCGTCACCCGGATGGTCTGGTTCTGGAACAGCTTGCGCATGTAGCTCTGCACGCGCTCGAGTTCGAGCTTGTCCACGGTCGTCTCCCGGAGAGGTCTGGATGCGGGGGCCGGCGGCCGAAGCGGCGGCCGATGTCGGACGCCGGAAGTGCCACGACCGGGCGGCCGTGGCAAGCCGCGCCTCACCCTCGCGCGGAGGCCGCGCGACGCCTCGGACGGCGCCGGCCGGGATCGCCCGGACGGCGGCGACAGGGCTTCGGAACGCTCGAAACGCCGCGGCTCGACGGCTCAGGCGCGATCAGGCCTCACCAGCGCCCGTAGGCGCCGTAGGGGCCCCAATAGGGCCGGTCGAGGTCGTCGAGACGGCGGCTGCGCTCGCGCTTGCGCTCGACGTCGAGCGTCATGCGGCAGGTGGCGAAGGCCTCCGTGCCGGGCCGCATGCCGTATTCGCGGCACTGGGCGATGTCCATGGCCCGCTGCTGAGCGGGATCGACGGCGCAGCCGGCGAGGCCGAGGCCGGCGACTGCGAGAACGAGATGGATGCGCGACATGACGCGTGTGCCCTCAAGGCCGGCGCGGGGGGACGCGATCAGATGCCGGCGTCGTAGAAGATCTGGTCCATGCTGCGGGACGGTTCGGCGCAGGGCGACGCCCCGACCACGCGGGCCGGCACGCCGGCGACGGTGAGGTTGGGCGCCACGTCGTGGAGCACGACGGAGCCGGCCGCGACCCGCGAGCAGTGGCCGATCTCGATGTTGCCGAGGATCTTGGCGCCCGCGCCGATCAGAACGCCGTGGCGGATCTTGGGATGGCGGTCCTCGTTGCTCTTGCCCGTGCCGCCGAGGGTCACGCCGTGCAGGATCGAGACATTGTCCTCGATCACCGCGGTCTCGCCGATCACCACGCCGGTGGCGTGGTCGAAGAACAGGCCGCGGCCGATCTTGGTCGCCGGGTGGATGTCCACCTGGAACACCGAGGACGACAGGCTCTGCAGGTAGAGCGCGAAGTCGCGGCGACCGGACGTCCACAGCCAGTGCGCCAGACGATGGGTCTGGATGGCGTGGAAGCCCTTGAAGTGCAGCAGCGGCTCCAGCGCCCGGTTGCAGGCCGGATCGCGATCCACCACCGCCGCCACGTCGGCGCGGAGCGCCGGCGGCACGCCGGCGTCGGAGGCCGACATCTCCTCGAACGTCTGGCGGATCAGATCGCCCGGCACCTCATCGCGGCCGAGCCGCGCGCCGAGACGATGCGCCACAGCGCTTTCAAGACTGTCCTGGTTCAGAATCGTGGCCAGCATGAAGCCGGCCATCTCGGGCTCGCGGCGCACGGACTCCTCAGCCTCGGCGCGGATGCGCGCCCAGATGGGGTCCAGCGTCATCAGATTGTGGCTTTCGGCGCGCGCCAGCTTGGCCATCTCGTCATGCTCCCGGACCATACGGTCCCTCGCTCATTACCACACATGGGGCGCGGCGCAGGCGATCAAAGTCGCATGGCTGCAAATATCCGCGCCCGTCGCGTGCGCCGGCTTACGGGCGGTTTTCGAGGAAGGTCAGCACGCCGGCCTTGTAGACCTTGTCCCCGACCGCGCGGTTGTGGTCCCGGCGCGGGATCAGCAGCAGCTCGGCGCCGGGGATCAGATCGGCGAGCTTCCGGGGATCGCCCGCCACGTCGTCTTCGGTTCCGACCGCGACCAGCGTCGGCGTGGCGATGGTCCCGAGCTTCGCCTCGTCCACCAGCGTGCGCTGCATGCGCATGCAGGCGGAGAGCGCCTGACGGTCCGCGCCGGTGGCCTCGGCGAAGCGGCGGAACATCTTGGCGGTGGGGTTGGCGATGTCGTCCACGCTCGGGGCGACGAGCCCCTCGGCGATGGCGTCCGCGGAGGGCGCGCCGCGCAGCAGCCCGTCGCCCATGCCGCCGAGAATGGCGCTGCGCAGCCGCTCCCGGTTGTCGATCGCCAGCAGCGCGGTGACGCGCGCGCCCATGGAATAGCCCATCACGTCGGCGCGGGCGACGCCGAGATGATCGAGCAGACGGAGCGCGTCCCGGGCCATCAGGTCGGCGCCGTAGAAGGCCGGATCGTAGGGCTTCTCGCTCGCGCCATGGCCGCGGTTGTCGATCGCGATCACCCGCCGCCCGTCGGCCTGCAGCACGTCGAACCAGCCCGGCCCGACCCAGTTCACGTCCAGATTGGAGGCGAAGCCGTGGATCAGCAGGATCGGATCGCCGTCGCCCTCGTCGCGATAGGCGAGCGTCAGACCGTCGGACTCGAAGGTGGGCATGGGGCGGCTCCGTTCCCGCTTCTTGGTTTTCCGGCGACGGTTCTACCTGTCCCGGTCCCCATACGAAAGCCGAAGATGCTTGTCGCCGCGGCGAGAAGGACTTAAGCCTTGCGGCACAGCTTCGAAGCGCCGGGAGAACGCGCCATGGCCGACCACGGAACGCCGCATTTCGCCAACGACGCCGGTGTCAGCGTCATCCACATCGGCGCGCGGGAGTTCCAGTGCATCGGCGCGAAGCCGCCGTTCGACCACCCGCATGTCTATCTCGACATGGGCTCGGACGACGAGATCATCTGCCCCTACTGCTCCACCCACTACAAGTATCGCGCGAGCCTGCACGCGGACCAGTCCGACCCGGCCGGCTGCCTCTGGCGCGGACCGGTCGCGGCCTGACACGCGGCTGACGCGGCGATGGCCTCGCCCGTCCTGATCGCCGGCGCCGGCATCGGCGGGCTCACCCTCGCTCTGGCGCTGGCGCGCCGGGGCGTCGCCTGCGAGCTGTTCGAGCGCACCGCGATCCTGCGCGAGGCGGGAGCGGGCGTGCAGCTCGCGCCCAACGCCAGCCGGGTGCTGGACGCCCTCGGCCTCGGCCCCGCCCTCGACGCCGTGGCGAACCGCCCTGAGGGCGTGCGCATCGTCTCCGCTCCATCCGGTCGCCTGCTGCGCCGGCTCCCGCTCGGGGCCGCCGCCGAACGCCGCTGGGGCGCGCCCTACCGCGTCATCCACCGCGCCGATCTCCACGCCGTGCTCGC
>NZ_JBHTMX010000013.1:0-34958 GCF_042679725.1 Methylopila musalis | reverse complement strand
CGCCACTCCACCGGCGCCGCGCCGGCGGGGGCGGGCAGGCGGGCGGCGAGCGCCGCGCGGGGGCGGTCGGTCCGGGACGGGTCGGTCATCAGAGAAGCGCCTTCGCCGGTCAACCGGCTCTTAACCATAGCGTGTTCGAGTGGAAGTCACGGGCGGCGTGCGCCGCGACAGCCGGGAGACGACGTTTCGTGCCGCGTATCGACGAGGTCAAGATTGAGCTCTCCATCGTTCTGGGCGCGGCGGTGATGCCGATCCACCAGCTGCTGCGCATGGGCCGCGGCGCGGTGATCGAGCTCGCCACGGGCGAACGGGACAACGTGACGATTCTCGCCAACGACCATCCCATCGCCCATGGCGTGGTGTTCGTGAACGGCGACCGCATCGGCGTGGAGATCGTCTCCATGATCCAGCCGGCGAAATCCGCCGCCGCGGAGCCTCTGGCGGAGGCGGCCTGAGGCGGGGTTTTCCACCGCCGCGCGAAAGCGCCGACTGGCCCCTTGTGGAGCCCACATCGATTTGGTATCAGCACCGCCGTCGCGGTCGTGGCGGAACTGGTAGACGCGCAGCGTTGAGGTCGCTGTGGGGCAACCCGTGGAAGTTCGAGTCTTCTCGACCGCACCATAGAACGGAACTGTCTCGCATGGACCTCGTGCGGAACGACGAAACCCCGGAAGCACGCTTCCGGGGTTTCGTCGTTTTCAGGGCTTAAATTGGCCGGGTGCGGCGCACAATCGGTTGCCGCGGCGCGGTGGACGCCATACACCCCCGCCCGACGCTTTCTCCAGGACGCCGAGGCCGTATGAGCGCAGACGCCGAGACGCGCCACGCCACGCCGAGCCCCGAAACCGCCGCCCCGATCCGGGACGAGGACGGCCGGCTGTTCCACGCCTTCGTGGAGGCGGTGGCCGACGCCATCGCGGCGAACGACGCCGAACGCGTGTGCGAGCTCGCCGGCGACCTGCACGAATCGGACGTGGGCGACCTGATCGAGACGCTGGAGCCGGACGACCGGCCGAAGCTGATCGAGCTGCTCGGCAAGGAGTTCGACTTCGCCGCGCTGACGGAGGTGGACGAGACCGTCCGCGTCCGTCTGCTGGAGGAGCTGCCGGCCGAGACGGTTGTCGAGGGCGTGCGCGACCTCGACTCCGACGACGCGGTCTACATCCTCGAGGACCTGAACGAGGCCGAGCGCGCCCGGATCCTCGACCAGCTTCCGGCGCCCGACCGGGTGGCGCTGGCGCGCAGCCTCGATTTTCCGGAAGAATCGGCCGGCCGCCGCATGCAGACGGCCTTCGTGGCCACGCCGCCGTTCTGGACAGTGGGCCACGTCATCGACCACATCGCCGACACGCCCGGCCTGCCGGAGACGTTCTACGAGGTGTTCGTCATCGATCCGGCGTTCAAGCTGCTGGGATCGGTGAAGCTCGACCGGCTGCTGCGCACCCGCCGCAGCACGCTGATGCGCGACATTCTGGAGGAGTTGCCGCGCACGGTGCGCGCCACCGACGACCAGGAGCAGGCCGCCCGCCTGTTCGAGCGCTACAACCTCGTCTCCGCCGCCGTGGTCGACGACGCCGACCGGCTGGTGGGCGTGCTGATGGTCGACGACATCCTCGACGTGATCGAGGAGGAAGCGGACGAGGACCTGCGCGCGCTCGGCGGCGTCACCGGCGACGAAGAGATCTCGGACACGGTGCTCTATACCGCCCGCAGCCGCATTCCGTGGCTGCTGGTGAACCTCTGCACGGCGTTCTTCTCGGCCAGCGTCATCGGCCTGTTCGAGGCCACCATCGAGCACATGGTGGCGCTCGCGGTGCTGATGCCGATCGTCGCCTCCATGGGCGGCAACGCCGGCACCCAGACCATGACGGTGGCGGTGCGCGCGCTCGCCACCCGCGACCTCGGCGGCCACAACGCCCGGCGGCTGGTGCGCCGCGAGGTGCTGGTGGGGCTGGCGAACGGCGTGGCGCTCGCGCTGCTGGTGGGGCTGACCGCCGGCGCGTGGTTCGAGAACCCGGAGCTCGGCGTCATCATCGCCGCCGCCATGGTGACGAACTTCGTCTGCGCGGGCCTGTTCGGCATCCTGATCCCGCTGACGCTCGACCGGCTGAAAGCCGATCCCGCGGTCGCCTCCGGCGTGTTCCTGACCACGGTGACGGACACGGTCGGCTTCTTCGCCTTCCTCGGCCTCGCGGCGTGGTGGTTCAACCTCCACTGAGGGCCGCTCCGCCTGCGCTCCGGACATGGTGAGCGGAAGCTTAACGCTTTGGCCACGTTTGTCCGCTTCTCTCGACGCTTGATCGGTTGCGTTACGGGAGGAACGGACATGAAGGAGCCAGCGGCCGCACGCCTTGTGGGAGCCCTCGTGTTCTCGGGCCTTCTGGCCGTCCTGCTGCTGGAGGGCGACGCGCGCCCGAACCGCGGCGCGGAGGCCGTGGTGGCGATGATCCGGGACAGCGTCAGCCGATGAGGCGCCAGGGCGAGCCGGGAGCGAACCGCGCCTTGGCGGCGGCCCTTCGCGCGCTTAAGCTGGCCTCGCGGCGGTAAAGGGAGACCTTTCATGGGCAGGACTTGGCGGAGCGCTCTGCGCACTGCAGGCGCGGCGGCTGCGATCATGGCCGGCGCCGGCCTCATGACCGGCTGCTCCTCGATCGGCGGCGACGTGGAGCGCACGGCGCTGATCACCGAGGTCGATCCCTCCACCGGCATCGGCTCCGCTATCACCGGCCGCGTCACCGAGCCGGGGGATCATTCGATCCACGGCATCGACGTCGCGAAGTATCAGGGAACGATCGACTGGACCGGCGTGCGCGCCTCGGGCGTCGCCTTCGCCTTCATCAAGGCCACCGAAGGCGGCGACCGGGTGGATGAGCGCTTCGCCGAGAACTGGGCCAACGCCCGCGCGGCCGGCGTCGCCCGCGGCGCCTATCATTTCTATTACTTCTGCCGCACCGGCGCCGAGCAGGCGCGCTGGTTCATCGAGAACGTGCCGAACGACCCCGGCGCTCTGCCGCCGGTGCTGGACATGGAGTGGAACCACCTGTCGCCGTCCTGCAAGCGCCGCCCGCCCCGGGAGGAGGTGCTGAAGGAGATGAGCGTGTTCCTGAGCATGGTGGAGCGCCATTTCGGCAAGCGGCCGGCGATCTACACCAGCGTGGACTTCCACCGCGACATCCTGGTCGGCGCGTTCCCGGGCTACCACTTCTGGCTGCGCAGCGTGGCGGGCCATCCGAGCCTGAAGTACCACGCCTCACGCCGGTTCTCGTTCTGGCAGCACACCGCCACCGGCCGCATCGGCGGCGTCACCGGCGATGTGGACCGCAACGTCTACATGGGCGACGCGGCGAGCTTCCGGCGCTTCGCGGCCACGGGCCGCTGATCTCTCACTCCGCCGCGCGGGGCTCCGGCGCCTTGGCGCGGCGGCCGCGCGGCGCCGGCAGCTTGGCGCCCACCAGCCGGGCGGCGAGGGCGTGCACCTTGTCCGTGATCGGGTTGATGTAGCGCAGGCAGGGCTTTTCCACGTAGCGCCACGACACCGCGCCGACCGTGACGGCGATGGCGAAGGAGCTGACGGAGATGGCCCAGTTCGGCCAGTGCGGCGCGAAATGCGTGACCGTCTGCTCGATCACGAAGCTCGACACATAAAGCCCGTAGGACCACGTGCCGAGCGTCGCGAGAAAGCCCACGACGGCGTTGCGGGTAAAGCCCACGCACAGGATCAGGTAGGACAGCAGGATCACGCCCGCGAGCGCCGCCACGTGCGAGTAGGCGAAGATCGCGCAGAGCGGCGCGAGGATCGCAAAACCCTTCCACGACACCGGAACGCGGTCCGCGAACACCGCCAGCGCCACGCCGACGCCGAACGCCGTGCCGAGCCGGATCAGATGGTGCACGGAGCCGAGACTGGCGTGGGACTCTCCGTCCCAAAACCACACGGTGTAGATCGCGAGCGTCACGACGAGCCCGGCCAGCACCAGCCCTTTGCGCAGGATCGCGCCGGTCGCCACCAGAACGGACAGCGCCAGGCTGAAGGCGAGTTCGTAATGCAGCGTCCAGAGCGGCACATAGAGGATGCCGGGATAGACGTTGTTCTCGTACACGCCCGGCAGGGTGGCGTTCACATTGGTGAGGCCGATGATCGCGACCAGGAAACCCCAGGTCTGCGACGCGCCGTAATAGTCCGACGCCGGAAGCCGCGTCACGACGGCGCCGAGCGCCAGCGTCATGATCAGGCACGACACGATGATGGCGGGGAAATAGCGCACCACGCGCGCCACCATGGAGCGCAGCGGGTCCGGCTTGCGCAGCATGCTCCACGTCAGCAGCAGACCCGACAGGATGAAGAAGACGTGGACGCCGTGATGGCCGAGCGAGAAGCCGAAGATGTGGAAGAAGTCGCGCGTCTGGATGCCGGGCACGGTGGCGAGCCAGGAATGCGACAGCATGACCAGCGCCGCCGCCACGATGCGGACGGCGGAGAGGTTGTTCTCGCGATCTGAAAGCAGAGAGGCCAGCGTCCGCATGCGGTCGGGGTCCTTGAGGCGAGCTTTTCCGGCTCCGTTCGCTCGGCAATCTGTCATAACCGCCGTAAACAAACCGCACGGCTTTCGGCCCACGTTGACGGCCGCGTGATGTCTTTTGCAGAGACGCTTAATGTTTTTCGCGCTGTCCAAGATTCTCGGCTTCGTCGCCCTTCCGTCCAACGCGCTCGCGCTGCTGGGGCTCGCGGGCGCGCTGCTCGCGGCGTTCGGCGCGCGGGGGGCTGCGCCCGTGATGGCGGCGGCGATCCTCGGGCTCGCGGTCGGCGGGCTGTCGCCGCTCGGCTCCCTGCTGCTGTTGCCGCTGGAGGAGCGGTTTCCGCGCGCGGCCGAGACCGGCGAGGCGCCGGTCGGGATCGTGGTGCTTGGCGGATCGTTCGACACGGTGGTCGCGGGCGCGCGGCGCGACGTCGCGCTCACCGAGGCCGCCGAGCGCCTGACCGCGGTCGCGGAGCTCGCCCGGCGGTGGCCTGAGGCGCGCATCCTGTTCAGCGGCGGCTCCGGCACGCTGCTGTTCGACGGCGCGACCGAGGCCGATCTGGCGCTGCGCATGTTCGAGAGCTTCGGCGTGGCGCGCGAGCGCATCGTGCTGGAGGGCGCCTCGCGCAACACGGTGGAAAACGCGACGCTCTCCAAGGCGGCGGCCGGCCTCAAGGAGGGCGAGCGCTGGCTGCTGGTCACCTCCGCCTATCACATGCCCCGCGCCATCGGCTGCTTCCGGGCCGCGGGTTTCCCAGTGGAGGCCTGGCCCGTGGATTACCGCACGCGCGGCTACGAGGACGCCTTCCGGCCCTTCGGCTCGGTCAGCGTGGGGCTGCGCCGTGTGGACATAGCTGTCCGCGAATGGGTCGGCCTTGTGACCTATTGGCTGCTGGGCTATGTGAGCGCCCCGTTGCCCCGGCCCTGACGGGGGACACATAGCGCCGACACGGCGCCCGGAGTATCGTTCCGCTCCCCGCCGTCTTTGAGAGCAACGCGGCCCAAGGCTTTCCATGACCGACAGCTCCCGCGCCGACGGCGCGTCCGCGTCTTCCACCCCGGGCGCATCGGGCACCCACGGCGCACCCGCCGCGGCGTCCTCTCACGACCATGGCGGCCGCCGCCGATTCTGGACCCTGACGGTCGGCAGCGTCGGCGTCGTTTATGGCGACATCGGGACGAGCCCGCTCTACGCCATGCGCGAGACGCTGCTCCATCTCGGCCACACACCGAGCCCCCACGAGGTGGTGGGCATCGTCTCGCTGCTGATCTGGGCGCTGATCGTGGTGGTGACGTTCAAATACGTCTTCATCCTGCTGCGCGCGGACAACCACGGCGAAGGCGGCACGCTGTCGCTGATGGCGCTCGCCCAGAACGCGCTCGGACGCAACAGCACCGCGCTGCTGGCGCTCGGCATCGTGGGCGCGGCGCTGTTCTACGGCGACGCCATCCTCACGCCCGCGATCTCCGTGCTGTCGGCGGTGGAGGGCCTGAAGGTCGCGACGCCGGTGTTCCAGCCCTACGTGCTGCCGATCACCATCGCCATCATCGTGGCGCTCTATGCGGCGCAGTCCTCGGGCACCGGCATGGTGGCCGCGCTGTTCGGGCCGGTCACGGTGGTCTGGTTCCTGGTGCTGGCGGTGCTCGGCTTTATCCACATCTTCGACGCGCCGATGGTGCTGCACGCCCTGAACCCGATCGAGGCGTTCCAGTTCCTGCTGGAGCACGGCTTCCTCGCCTTCGTGGTGCTGGGCGGCACCTTCCTCGCCGTCACCGGCGCCGAGGCGCTCTACGCCGACATGGGCCATTTCGGCCGCGGCCCCATCCGCACCGCCTGGCTCGGGCTGGTGCTGCCGGCGCTGGTCATCAACTATCTGGGGCAGGGCGGTCTCGCCATCTCCCACCCGGAGGCGATCAAGGACCTGTTCTTCCTGACGGCGCCGGAGTGGTTCCGCCTGCCGCTGGCTCTGCTCGCATGCCTCGCCACGGTGGTGGCGAGCCAGGCCGTGATCTCCGGCGCCTATTCGCTCACCCGGCAGGCCATGCAGCTTGGCCTGCTGCCCCATCTCGAGGTGCTGCACACCTCGCAGACCGAGGCCGGGCAGATCTACATGCCCAAGGTCAACTGGCTGATGCTGGCCGGCGTGCTGGCGCTGGTGGTGCTGTTCCAGAGCTCGAGCGCGCTCGCCGCGGCCTATGGCATCGCGGTCACCGGCACCATGATCGTGACCACCATGCTGGCCGTGGTGGTGATCGCCCGCACCTGGGGCTTCGGCTGGGCGCTCGCGGTCGCCTGCATGACGCCGTTCTTCATCGTCGACGTGGCCTTCCTCGGCGCCAACATGCTGAAGCTGCCTGACGGCGGCTACATCCCGCTGATTCTGGGCGCCGCCATCGTGGTGCTGATGTGGACCTGGATCCGCGGCGTGCGCTTCGTGGAGGGGCGCATCCAGCGGGAGAGCATCCCCATCTCCGAATTCGCGAAGTCCATGGGCACCAGCTCGGCCACGCGGGTGAAGGGCACGGCGATGTATCTGACGTCCTCGCCCGAGATCGCGCCGCCCGCGCTGCTGCACAACCTGAAGCACAACAAGGTGCTGCACGAGCGCAACGTGATCCTCAGCGTCCGCACCGAGCGCCAGCCGCTGGTGGCGGAGGAGGACCGGATCGAGTTCCACAAGGTCTCGGACGAGTTCTCGACCCTGATCGTGCGCTACGGCTTCATGGAGGATCCGAACCTCCCCCGTGCGCTCGCTCAGGCCAAGGCCCACGGTCTGCCGTTCGACATGATGAAGACCTCGTTCTTCGTCGGCCGCCGCTCCTACCGAGCCTCCGCCAGCGTCGGCATGCCGCTGTGGCAGGATCACGTCTTCATCGCGCTGGTGCGCCAGTCCTACGACGCCACCGAATACTTCCGCATTCCCGCCGGCCGGGTGGTGGAGCTCGGCAACCAAATGGTGGTGTAAGGGCGAAGAGCGTGTTCAGGCCTTGGGGCCGGGACCTATGTCCGCCGACGTTTCCGTACGATGCTTCGACCGCGCGGTTCGTTCTGAGAGCGATGACGTGTCTGGGTCCCGGCTCAAGGCCGGGGACAAGGGACGAGGGCGCTTGGCTGCTGCCCCGTCATCCTCTCGTGAGTGACGGCCATCCGCATGCGCCACGCACGCCGCTGAAACGCGCCACCCTTCCCTTGTCCCGGCCTTGAGCCGGGACCCATTTCCGCCGACGTTCCGGAATGATCCTCCGACCGCGCGGCTCGTTCTGAGAGCGGTGACGTGTCTGGGTCCCGGCTCAAGGCCGGGACAAGAAAAAAGGGGCGAGCCGTCGTCTCAGGACGTCGCGTCGTCAGGCGTCACGCCGTCGTCCCGCGCGTCCTCGGCCGGCTCCCCGGCCGGCGTGGCGTCGAGCGGCGGCAGGCCGATGCGGTAGACGCCCTTGAACGTCTCCGGGTCGGCGGGCTTGCCCTTGCGGTAGATCGCGAGACGACCGCGGCGGGCGAGCCGGACGGCCGCGGCGCGGACGTCGGTGAGGCGCTTGTGCCAGTCGTCCTCGCCGCGCTGCTCGGCGACGGCCTTCGCGACCTCCGACGGGTCGAGCGTCTTGCCCGGGCCGCGCTCGGCGGCGAGGCGGAACAGCAGGTCTTCGATCGTCTCGCTCATTCCGCGGCCTCCGCCGATGATGGGCCGTCGTCGAGCCAGGCCGCGAGGTCGGCGCGGGCGCGGTCGGTGATCATGCGCTTCTTGGCGGCCGCCTTCTGGGCGCCGCGCACCCGGCCGCCGTCGGGCGCCCGGATTGGGCCTTCGACCGGCGGGAACAGGCCGAAGTTCACGTTCATGGGCTGGTAGCTCTTCGGCCCCTCGCCCTCGACGCTGAGATGGCCGCCGGTGATGTGGCCGAGCAGGGCGCCGAGCGCGGTGGTGACGGGCGGGACCGCGAAGGGGCGGCCGAGCCGCTCGCCGGCGGCGAAGCGCCCCGCCAGCAGGCCGACCGCCGCGCTCTCCACATAGCCCTCGCAGCCGGTGATCTGGCCGGCGAAGCGCAGCCGAGGCTCGGCCTTGAGGCGCAGCGCGCCGTCCAGCAGCTTCGGACTGTTGAGATAGGTGTTGCGGTGCAGGCCGCCGAGCCGGGCGAACTCGGCGTTCTCCAGCCCCGGAATGGTGCGGAACAGGCGGACCTGCTCGGCGTGGCGCAGCTTCGTCTGGAAACCGACCATGTTGTAGAGCGTGCCGAGCGCGTTGTCCTGGCGCAGCTGGACCACGGCGTAGGGCTTCACGGTCGGGTTGTGGGCGTTGGTGAGGCCCATGGGCTTCATCGGCCCGTGGCGCAGGGTCTCGGGGCCACGCTCCGCCATGATCTCCACCGGCAGGCAGCCGTCGAAATAGGGGGTGGTGGCCTCCCAGTCCTTGAACGACACCTTGTCGCCGACGACGAGGCCGGCCACGAACGCCTCGTACTGCTCGCGGGTGAGGGGGCAGTTCACATAATCCGCGCCGGTGCCGCCGGGGCCCACCTTGTCGTAGCGCGACTGCCGCCAGGCGATGTCCATGTCGATGGAGTCGGCGTGCACGATCGGGGCGATGGCGTCGAAGAAGGCGAGCTCGCCTTCGCCGGTCAGTCCGCGCACGGCCTCCGCAAGCGCGGGCGAGGTGAGGGGGCCGGTGGCGACGATCACGCTGTCCCAGTCGGCCGGCGGCAGACCCGCGACCTCGCCGCGTTCGATCGTGACCAGCGGATGCGCCTCCAGCGCCGCGGTGACGGCGGCCGAGAACGCCTCGCGGTCCACGGCCAGCGCCCCGCCGGCCGGCACCTGCGCGCCGTCGGCTGCGCGCATCACCAGCGAGCCCAGCGCCCGCATCTCCTGATGCAGCAGGCCGACCGCGTTCTGCTGCGCGTCGTCGGAGCGGAACGAGTTGGAGCACACCAGCTCCGCCAGGCCGTCGGTCTGGTGCGCGTCGGTGCGGCGCTCGGGCCGCATCTCGTGCAGCGTCACGGGCGCGCCGGCCTGCGCCAGCTGCCACGCGGCCTCGGAGCCGGCGAGGCCGCCGCCGACCACATGGACGGGAGAGGGGGAGAGGGTCTCGGTCATCGCGGGACCCTAGTCGCGGCGCGCGGCGCGGGCAATGCGGCCGCCGCCGAATTCACCGGATCGGGAGCGGACGTCCGCCAGCCCGAAAGCGGCCCATCGCGATGCGCTCCTATCTCGTTGAACGACATGGCTTTTCTTTTGCACAGGCGGGGGCGGCGAAATTGGCTTTCCGGTTCGGAATCGTCTAGTTTGCGCGACCCGTTTGAAATGACCGAAAGCTGAAGCCTCTTGGCCGACACCACCGATCCGACGTCCGGCGGTCCGTCCGACATCAAGCCGATCTCCATCGCCGACGAGATGCGCCGCTCCTACCTCGATTACGCCATGAGCGTGATCGTGGCGCGCGCGCTGCCCGACGTGCGCGACGGCCTGAAGCCGGTGCATCGCCGCATCCTGTTCTCCATGAACGAGAACGGCTATTTCCCGGAGCGGCCCTACCGCAAGTCGGCCCGCGTGGTCGGCGACGTGATCGGCAAGTATCACCCGCATGGCGACCAGTCGATCTACGACGCGCTGGTGCGCATGGCGCAGCAGTTCTCCATGCGCCTGCCGCTGGCCGACGGCCAGGGCAACTTCGGCTCGGTGGACGGCGATCCCCCGGCGGCCATGCGTTACACCGAGATCCGGCTGGCGAAGCCCGCGATGGCGCTGCTCGGCGACATCGATGAGGACACGGTCGATTTCCAGGACAACTACGACGGCTCCGAGCGGGAGCCGACGGTTCTGCCGGCCAAGTTCCCGAACCTGCTGGTCAACGGCGCCGGCGGCATCGCCGTCGGCATGGCCACCAACATCCCGCCGCACAATCTCGGCGAAGTGGTGGACGCCTGCGTGGCGCTGATCGCCGAGCCAGAGCTCGACCTCGAGGCGCTGCTCGCCATCGTGCCGGGGCCGGACTTCCCGACCGCCGGCCGCATCCTCGGCCGGGGCGGCATCCGCTCGGCCTATGCGGGCGGCCGCGGCTCCGTGGTGATGCGCGCCAAGGTGGACGTGGAGGAGATCCGCAAGGACCGCGAGGCGCTGATCGTCTCCGAGCTGCCGTATCAGGTGAACAAGGCGACGCTGGTCGAGAAGATCGCGGAGCTGGTGCGCGAGAAGCGCGTCGAGGGCATCTCGGACCTGCGCGACGAAAGCGATCGCCAGGGCATGCGCGTGGTGATCGAGCTGAAGCGCGACGCCGTGGCGGACGTGGTGCTGAACCAGCTGTTCCGCTTCTCCGCGCTGCAGACCACGTTCGGCGTGAACATGGTGGCGCTGAACGGCGGCAAGCCGGAGCTGATGAACCTGAAGGACGTGCTGACGGCCTTCATCGCCTTCCGCGAGGAGGTGGTGAGCCGCCGCACCAAGTTCCGGCTCAACAAGGCCCGCGACCGGGCGCATGTGTTGGTGGGCCTCGCCATCGCAGTGGCGAACATCGACGAGGTGATCCACACCATCCGCACCGCGCCGGACCCGACCACCGCCCGCGACCGGCTGATGTCGCGTGACTGGCCGGCCGTGGACGTGGCGCCGCTGATCGAGCTGATCGACGATCCGCGCCACCGGCTGAGCGCCGACGGCACCTATCGCCTGTCGTTCGAACAGGCCCGCGCCATTCTCGAGCTGCGTCTCGCCCGCCTCACGGCGCTCGGCCGCGACGAGATCGCCGAGGAGCTGGACAAGCTCGCGGCCGAAATCTCCGACTATCTCGACATCCTGCGCTCGCGCGAGCGGGTGCAGGCGATCGTGCGCGAGGAGCTGCTGGCGGCCAAGGCCGAGTTCGGCACCCCGCGGCGCACCGAAATTCTCGATTCCGACGCGGACTTCGAGGACGAGGATCTGATCCAGCGCGAGGACATGGTCGTCACCGTGTCCCATGCGGGCTACGTCAAGCGCGTGCCGCTGATGACCTACCGGGCGCAGAAGCGCGGCGGCAAGGGCCGCTCCGGCATGTCCTTCCGCGAGGAGGATTTCGTCAGCCGCCTGTTCGTGGCCAACACCCACACGCCGGTGCTGTTCTTCTCCTCCCGCGGCCAGGTCTACAAGGAGAAGGTGTGGCGGCTGCCGCTGGCGGCCCCGCAGGCGCGCGGCAAGGCGCTGGTCAACATGCTGCCGCTGGAGCCGGGCGAGCGCATCACCACCATCATGCCGCTGCCCGAGACCGAGGCGGACTGGGCGCGGCTCGACGTGATGTTCGCGACCTCCGGCGGCACGGTGCGGCGAAACAAGCTCAGCGACTTCGTGAACGTGAACCGCGCCGGCAAGATCGCCATGAAGCTCGACGAGGGCGAGGCGATCGTGGACGTGCAGACCTGCTCGGAAGACGACGACGTGCTGCTGACCACCACGCGCGGCCAGTGCATCCGCTTCCCCGTCACCGACGTGCGGGTGTTCAAGGGGCGCGACTCGATCGGCGTGCGCGGCGTGGCGCTGGCGGACGGCGACCGGGTGATCTCGCTGTCGATCCTCACCCATTTCGAGGCGACGCCCGCCGAGCGGCTGTCCTATCTGCGCCGCGCCAACGCGGTCCGGCGCGGGCAGGGCGACGGCGTGGTCGAGGATCAGGCGGCGGAGGTCGAGGATCAGGCCGAGGACATCGAGCTCGGCCAGGAGCGCTATAGCGCCATGGGCGCGTCGGAGCAGTTCATCCTGACGCTGTCGGAGAAGGGCTACGGCAAGCGCACCTCGTCCTACGAGTACCGGGTCACCGGCCGCGGCGGCAAAGGCATCGTCGCCATGGTCACGAACGACCGCAACGGGCCGCTCGCGGCCTCGTTCCCGGTGCAGGACAACGACCAGATCATGCTGATCACCAATGGCGGCCAGACCATCCGCGTGCCGGTGGAGGACATCCGGCTCGCCGGGCGCTCCACCCAGGGCGTGATCGTGTTCAAGACCGCCGAAGGCGAGCGCGTGGTGTCGGTGGAGCACATCGCGGAGGACGAGGACGCCGAGGGCGAACTGCCGATCGGCGAGACTGAGGCTTAACGTTTCGTTAGCGATATCGGGGCTTTTCGTTAACGATCTTCCAAAAGGCCGAGCAGGATTTGCTTGAAATTGCCGCGGGCCCGCGCGACTGTCGCGCATGGCCCGGTGGGGGAATGGCTACCCGGGGGGCGGGAACGCTCCTCTATCCTGGTTCAAGTCCAGGCTGGGCCTCCAAATTGCAGAAAGCGCGCTCCGAAAGGGCGCGCTTTCGCCGTTTCAGGCCATAATTCTCTGTCGAACGGCTCAAGTCTGTCGTCAAACGGTCGTATGTGACAGGGGCGGGTGCTAGCGTCCTCGCCCCGTGCAATGACCAAGGTTTCGCCAGCTCTATGGACGCCGTCGCCGATACGCAGCCTGACGCCGGCCCGCTCGACGGGCGCGAACGCGAACTGAAATTCGAAGCCGCCGCCACCGCCCTGAACCGCATCGGCGGAGCGCTGCGCAAGACGGACGGCGCGGCCAAGCGCGGCGTCGCCACCCGGCTGACCAGCGTCTACTTCGACACCGCCGACCAGCTGCTGTCGCGCCACGGCGTTTCGCTGCGCATCCGCCGCAAGGGCCGCATCTACGTCCAGACCATCAAGCGCTCCAGCGGCGGCGTCGGCCTGTTCGACCGGTCGGAATGGGAGCGGCGGTCCCGCGGCCCGGAACTGGCGCTGACGGTGGAGGAGCAGACGCTGCTCGCCTCCATCCTCGGCCGGGAGGACGGCAGCGCGCCGCTTTTGCAACCCGTGTTCACGGTGGCCGCGAAGCGCACCGTCTATGACGTGCGGCGCGGCGAGTTCGCGGCCGAGATCGCGCTGGACGAGGCGTCGATCGAGGCGGGCGAGGCCAGCCATCCGTTCTGCGAGCTGGAGCTGGAGCTGCTGTCGGGCGGGGCGGAGGAGCTGTTCGCGCTGGCGCGGGAGCTGTTCGGGCTGGCGCCGATCCGGGTGAGCGCGCTCGCCAAGTCCGAGCGCGGCTATTCGGCGCTCGCCGGCCAGCTCGGCGCGCCGGTGAAGGCCGGAACCTCGCCGATCACGCCCGACATGACGGTGGAGGAGGCGTTCCTCGCCGCCGTCGGCGACTGCCTGCGCCAGTACCGCCTGAACGAGAACGTGCTGCTGGCGGGCCCGGATCCGAAGGCCACCCATCAGGCCCGGGTTGCGCTGCGCCGCATGCGCTCCGCCTTCTCGGTATTCGGCGCGGCGATCGCCGACGAGCGCAGCGTCGCATTGCGCGACGGGCTGAAATGGCTCGCCGGCGCGCTCGGCGACGCCCGCGACCTCGACGTGTTCATCGAACGCCACGTCTCGGACGCCGAGGCGCTCGCCGCCGACGCCGGACAGGCCGCCCTCGCCGCGCGGCTGACGAAGGATCGGGACGCGGCCTACGTCGCCGCCGCCAAGGCGCTGCAGTCGCCGCGCTCCCGCGAGCTGATGCTCGATCTGGTGGAGTGGCTGGCGCTGGGCGCCTGGCGCTCTGCGCCGGAGACGGCCGAACAGCGGGCCGCGCCGATCGCGACCTTCGCCGCGGACGTTCTGACCAAGCGGCGAAAGAAGGTGAAGAAGTCCGGCAAAGAGCTTGAAAGCCTGAGCCCTTACGACCGCCATCAGGTGCGCATCGAGGCCAAGAAGCTGCGCTACGCCACCGACTTCTTCGAGCATGTGTTCGTCGAGGGCGGGGCGAAGAAGCGCTATTCCGCCTTCAGCACGGGCCTCGCGGAGCTGCAGGAGGATCTCGGCCTGCTGAACGACATCGCCACCGCGCGCGATCTCACCCGCCGCCTCGCCCATGCGGCGGTGAAGGCGGGCGACGCGGATCAGGCCTTCGCGGCCGGCGTGATCGCGGGCGAGGGGCAGGCGCGGGCGGCGAAGCTGCTCTCCGCCGCGGCCAAGAACTTTTCGGCCCTCATGAAGGCGGACCCGTTCTGGGCCTGAACGCCCGCCGCCCGACGAAGCGCGCTTTTCTCATCGCACAACAGCAAAGGCCGCCCGGAAGGGCGGCCTTTTTCGTTCGGGCCTTCGCTGCTCCGAAGAGCTTACTGGGGCTTCGGAGGGTTCGCGCCGGGCGCGCCGCCCACCGTGCCGGGCGACGGCTTGGTGACGTCGGGGGTCGGGCTCTCATGGGTCTTGTACCCGCCTTCCGCCGCCGGGGCCATGCCCTCGTTCTGGCGCTTGACGTCCTGCGGGCTGGTGGCGGCGCCGCCGACCGCCTTATCCATGGCGCCGGTGGTGCCGGGAGAGGCCTTGCCCGGCTCCGACGGCTTGTCGACGGTGGAGGGCGTGGACTGCGGCGACTGCGCGAAGGCGGCGGCGGGGGCCAGCGCGAGCGCGGCGGCCATGGACAGCACGGCGAGACGTTTCATGATCGCTCCCATAATTTCGTTATTATGGGTCGTTAACGATCGGCCGGACCGATCGTTCCACTCCTCCGCGCGGCGACGGACGCCGCCGCGCTCGAAGGTCGCGTCAGCCCAGTCCCAGCCGCTGGCGAAGCCGCCCCGAGGCCGCGGACAGCATCCGGTCGGCGATCATGCCGATGAAGGCGACGCACAGGCCCGCCACCAGCCCCTTGCCCACATTGGCCTGCGCGAGCGCAGAATAGACCTCCTGTCCGAGATCGCGGGTGCCGACCAGCGCGGTGATGACCAGCATGGACAGCGCCAGCATCAGCGTCTGGTTGAGGCCAAGCAGGATCTCCGGCGCCGCCAGCGGCAGGCGGATGCGGATCAGGCTCTGCAGCCGGGTGCAGCCGTTCATCGTCCCCGCCTCGATCAGGGCCGGATGGATCTGCGACACGCCATGGGCGGTGTAGCGGATCGCGGGCGTCACCGCGTAGAGCACGATCGCGATCAGCGCGGTGAAGTCGCCCACCTTGAACAGCATCACGAAGGGGATGAGGTAGACGAAGGAGGGCAGCGTCTGGAGCGTGTCCACCGCCACGTCGGTGATCTTGCGCGCGGTGGGATTGGCGGCCGCGAGCAGCCCGATCGGCACGCCGATCAGCATGGCGAGCATCACGCCCACGCCGCAGAGATAGACCGTGACCATGGCGGCGGGCCACAGGCCCGACAGCGCGATGAACAGCGTCATGGCGCCCGTCACCGCCGCGAGCCGGACCCCGCCGAGCCGGAAGCCCGCCAGCGTCACGATCGCGACCACCCACGGCCAGGGCAGCGCCAGCATGAACCGCTTCACCGGCACCAGAATGTTCAGCAGGAAGAAAACCTTCACCGCTTCGAGCTGGCTGTAGAAGGTGAGGTTGATCCAGCGCACCAGATCGTTCCACCACGGCGCGGTGGAGAGCCGCCAGCTCTCCGGATAGAGCGCGATCGACGGCCACAGCGCCGCGAGCAGCCACAGCAGCGCGACCGCCGCCAGCGCCGCGTAGAGCGCGAGACGGCGCCGTGAGCGCCCCGCCGCTCCGCCCTCGGCCCCGCGGGCGAGCCCTTGCGCGAAGCGGTCGAGCAGGATGGCGAGCACCGTGATGGCGAGGCCGGCCTCGAGGCCCGCGCCGATGTCGTTGCGGCGAAGCGCGGTCAGCACGTCGAAGCCGAGGCCGCCGGCGCCGATCATGGACGCGATGATGACCACGTTCAGCGACAGCATGATCACCTGGTTCACGCCCACCATCAGCGCGGGCAGGGCGGTGGGCACCAGCATCTTCCACGTGGTCTGCCGCCGGGTGCAGCCGGTCATGACGCCGAGCGAGCGCACGTCCTCGGGCACGGCGCGGATGGCGAGGATGGTCACGCGCACCATGGGCGGCATGGCGTAGATGATGGTGGCGACCATGGCCGAGACCGGGCCGAAGCCGAACAGGATCAGCATGGGCAGCAGATAGGCGAAGACCGGCATGGTCTGGGCGAGATCGAGCAGGGGCGCGACGGCGCGCTCGACGGCGCGCCAGCGCACGCAGGCGAGGCCGAGCAGCAGGCCGCCGAACGCGCCGAGCAGGCTCGACACCAGCACAGAGGCCAGCGTCACCATGGCGCCCGCCCATTGCCCGAAGACCGCGAGATAGAGCAGGCCGAGGCCCATCAGCGCCGCGAGGCGCAGGCCGCTGACGGCGTAGCCCGCCGCGACGCCCAGCGCCACCATGGCGAACCACGGGATCGGCGGCGCGAGCTTCACCGCGTCCGCGCCCTGTCCGACGATGACGCCGGTCGAGAGCACGGCCTTCGCGGCGGAGAGCGGCAGGTCCAGCGTCCAGGCGATGGCGCGGGTGAACTCGCGCACCGTGAACAGGCCGAAGGTGGCGCTCTCCATCAGCCATTTCATGAAGGCCGAGATCTGCGGCGCGAGCCCGAGCTGCCAGGCGGCGGGAACCTTGACGGCCCAGGCGGGCAGGACGCCCGCGGGCGCCATGACGAGCGCGACGGTGACGAGCGCCGCCAGCGGCCAGAGCAGCCGGCCGGGGGCGAGCTTCGGCAGCGCGGCGGGCGCCGCCGGGCGGGTGTCCGCGAGGCTCATGCGGCGCGGTCCGTGTGGCCGACCAGCACGTCGATCATGGCGAGGCGGTCGACCACGCCGAGCAGCGCGCCGTTCTCCGTCACCGCGAAGGGCTTGTCGGCGCGCTCCACGTCGCGGGCGAAGCTCGCGATGCGGGCGGTGGCGGCGACCTCGCCGGCGAAGTCCGCCCCGGCGGGCGCGGGCGCCAGCACGGCGCGGGCGGTCAGGATCTTGGCGCGGGGCGCGTCGCGGGTGAAGGCGCGCACGTAGTCGGTCGCGGGCTTCAGCACCAGCTCCTCGGCGCTGCCCACCTGCTCCACCCGCCCGTCCTTCATGATGACGATGCGGTCGGCGATCCGGGTCGCCTCGTCGAAATCATGGGTGATGAACACGATGGTCTTCTTGAGCAGGCCCTGAAGCCGCAGCACCTCGTCCTGCATCTCCCGGCGGATCAGCGGATCGAGCGCCGAAAACGGCTCGTCTAGGAACCAGAGGTCCGGCCCCGCCGCGAGCGAGCGGGCGATGCCGACCCGCTGCTGCTGGCCGCCGGACAGCTCGCGCGGGAAGCGGCCCTCGCGGCCGTCGAGCCCCACCAGCGAGATCATCTCGCGGGCCCGCGCGTCGCGCTCGGCCTTGGGGCGGCCCTGGATTTCGAGCGGGAACGCCACGTTGCCGAGCACGGTCAGGTGCGGCAGCAGCGCGAAATGCTGGAACACCATGCCCATCTGGTGGCGGCGGATCTGGATCAGCTCATGCTCGCTCATGGAGGCGAGGTCACGGTCCTCGAACAGCACCACGCCGGCGCTCGGCGGCGTGAGTCCCGCGAGGATGCGCACCAGCGTGGACTTGCCGGAGCCGGACAGGCCCATGATCACGAACGTCTCGCCGCGCTCGATCTCGAGGCTCACGTTCAGCGTCGCGGCGGTGACGCCGGCCTCCGCCAGCGCCGAGGGCTCGGCCGCGAGCTTGCCGTCGCGCACGAAGCGCTCCGCCTTCGGGCCGTAGAGCTTGGACACGTCGCGGCAGGCGAGGATCGGATGACTCATAGCGATGTTCCGGCGGAGAGGACGGCGCAAGGCGCCGCCGGACCTCGTGCGAAGGAGGCCCGGCGGCGGCGGTTCGGCTGAGGCGGTTCAGTCCGCGTCGCTCACTGGCCGAGCCAGCCCTTCCAGCGGCTTTCGTTGGCGGCCATCCACTCGTCCACCACGTCCTCGACCTTCTTGCCGTCGAGGTCGACCTTGGCGGCCAGCGCGCCGATCTCGTCGTTGGTGAAGGTATAGGCCTTGATGGCCTTGTAGGCGCCCGGCCACTTGTCCTTCACGCCGGTCCAGGCGGCCTTGTAGATCGGGCCGCGGGGCTTGGCGCAGTCGTACTTGGCCTCCTTGTTCACGCCCCAGGCCGGGTCCTCGTAACAGGCCTTTTCATAGGCCGGGAACTTCACCCACTCGCCCTTGTACTTGATGGGCGCCCAGTGCGGCGCGTAGATCCACAGAATGATCGGCGCCTTGCGCTCGTAGGCGCTCTGGAGCTCGGCGAACATGGCGGCGTCGGTGCCGGCGTGCACCACCTCGAAGTCGAGGCCGAGCGCCTGAACGCGCTCCTCGTCGTAGCCGCCCCAGGTGACGGGGCCGCCGAGATAGCGGCCCTTGGGCGCGGTCTCGGGCACGGAGAAGGCCTCGGCGCAGGACTTCAGCGCCTCCCAGTCGGGCAGGCCCGGGCACTTCTCCTTCATGTAGTCCGGGAACCACCAGTCCTCGATCGCCTGCATGCCGGTCTCGCCGACATTCTCCACGCCGCCTTCGGCGATGGCGGCGTCCATGGCCTCCTTGGCGGTGGTGGCCCAGACCTCCATGGCGACATGCAGGTCGCCGGTCTTCATGCCGGCGAACTGCGCCAGATAGTCGGCCTGGACGTATTCGACGGTGTAGCCGGCCTTCTTCAGCGTCTCGCCCATGAGGCGGGCGGAGATGAGCTGGCCGGTCCAGTCGTGCAGCGTGACCTTGATCGGATCCTTCGACTCCGGCGCGGCCATCGCCGGCGCGGCGCCGAGGCCGATGGCGGAGGCCACGAGCCCCGCCGAAAGCGCGCGCGTCACATAACGAAGCATGTTGTTCTCCCGCTTCCTCGGCCGAGGGGCCGACACGAAAACGTGAGAAGCACGATGCGGGCCAGTTTCGGCTTCCGCTGAGACTCTGTGGCTTTTCGTTGATCCGATCGCGGGAACATCGCGTCCGCGCCCATAAAAAGGGCGCCGGACGCTCCAAATCATGTCAACAAATATTCTTCTCCGGAAATTACGGGAGGCTTTGTGGGATTTCGTGGATTGATGTGGGTCAAGCCTGGTCGAGATAGCGCCGCGCCAGATGCGCCTTGAACACGCCGGCGTCGAGCGGCCGGCCGGTAGCCTCCGTCAGCAGATCGTCGGTGGAGAGGCTCGAGCCCTTGCCGTGCACGTTGGTCCGAAGCCACGCCAGCAGCGGCTGGAAATCTCCGCGGGCGACGCCGGGCAGGATGTCCGCGTCGGCGCGGGTGGCGGCGTCGAACAGCTGCGCCGCCGTCATCGCGCCGAGCGTGTAGGTGGGGAAATAGCCCCAGCCGCCGCTCGGCCAGTGCACGTCCTGCAGACAGCCGCGCCGGTCGTCCGGGGGCGTGATCCCGAGCAGCGCCTGCATGCCATCAGCCCAGGCGGCGGGCAGGTCCGCGAGCGCCATGGCGTCGGCGATCAGCGCCTTCTCCAGCCGGTAGCGCAGGATGACGTGGGCCGGATAGGTCACCTCGTCCGCGTCCACCCGGATGAAGCCGGGCGCCACGCGGGTGTAGCGCCGCCACAGCGCGTCCGCCTCCCAGCCGGGGCCGGAGCCGCCGAAGGCCTCGCGCATCACCGGCGCGGCGTAGGTCAGGAACTCCCGGCTGCGGCAGGCCTGCATCTCGATCAGCAGCGATTGGCTCTCGTGCACGCTCATGCCGCGGGCCTCGCCCACCGGCTGTCCCATGAAGGCGCGCGGGCGGCCCTGCTCGTAGAGCGCGTGGCCGGTCTCGTGCAGCACGCCCATCAGCGAACTGGTGAAGTCCGCCTCGTCGTAGCGGGTGGTGATGCGCACGTCGTCGTCCGAGCCGCCGCAGAACGGGTGGGTGGAGACATCGAGCCGGCCGCGGTCGAAATCGAACCCGAGCGCGGCCATCATCTTCAGGCCGAGCGCCTTCTGGGTCTCGACGGGGAAGGGGCCGTCGAGCGGCGGGACCGCCGGCCGGCGCGCCTGCGCCGCCATGGCCTCCTCGGTGAAGCCCGGCAGGAACGCGGCGAGATCGTCGAACAGCACGTCGATCGCGGCCGAGCGGCCGCCGGGCTCGTAGTCGTTCAGCAGCGCGTCGTAGGGGCTCAAGGCCAGCTTCTCGCCCTTGGCGCGGCCGATCTCGCGCTGAAGCTTGAGCACCTCCTGAAGACGCGGCAGCAAGCCCTTGAAATCGGACGCCGCGCGGGCGTCGCGCCACGCCATTTCGCAGGCCGAGGTTGCCTTCGACGAGGCGGCCACCAAGTCGGCCGGGATGGCGGTCTCCACGGTGTAGACGCGGCGGATCTCGCGCAGGTTGGCGCGCTCCCACGCCCCGAGCCCATTGTCGGTCTCGGCCTCAGACAGCCAGTCGCCCACGCGGGCGTCGGTCAGCATGTCGTGGCGCAGCACGTTCAGCAGGGCGAGGCTTTCGCCGCGCTTTTCCGCCGAGCCCTTGGGCATCACGGCCGCATGGTCCCAGTGCAGGACGCCGATGGCGTTGGAGAGCGCCGACAGGCGGCTGAAATGGGCGCTGAGCGCGGCGTAGGCGGTCATGTCGGTCACGTCCGGATGAGGCTGGAACGGGAGGCCGGGCGGCGCGGTCAGCGCGCGGCGGCGTAGCGGGCGAGGCCGGCGTCGAGGTCGGCGATCAGGTCCTCGACCTCCTCCAGCCCGATGTGGATGCGGATGGTCGGTCCGAGCGGGCTCCAGCGGCTCGCGGTGCGGATCGGGCCGGCCTCGAACGGGATGGCGAGGCTCTCGAAGCCGCCCCAGGAGTAGCCGAGGCCGAACAGCTTCAGCCCGTCGAGGAAGGCCGCGACGGCCGCCTTGGAGCCGGGGGCGAGCTCGATCGCGAACAGGCCGCTCGCGCCCTGGAAGTCGCGCTTCCACAGCTCGTGGCCGGGGTCGGTCTCCAGCGCCGGGTGCATCACCCGCGCCACGTCCGGCCGGGAGGCGAGCCAGCGCGCCACGCGCAGGCCCGCCGCCTGGTGGTGGGCGAGCCGGACGCCCAGCGTGCGCAGGCCCCGCAGCGCCAGGAACAGGTCTTCCGGCCCGACGCAGAGGCCGAGCGCGCCGTGCGCGGCCTTCAGCGCGCCGGCGTAGGCGGCGTTGGCGGAGATCGTGCCGAGCAGCAGGTCGGCGTGGCCGCCGAGATATTTGGTGCCGGCGGTGAGCGACAGGTCGACGCCGTGGTCGTGGGCGCGGAACAGCAGCGGCGTCGCCCAGGTGTTGTCCATGATCACGGCCGCCCCGCGGGCGTGGACGGCGCCGGCGATGGCGGGCACGTCCTGCACCTCGAAGGTGAGCGAGCCGGGGCTCTCCACGAACACGGCCTTGGTCTCGGGCCGCATCAGATCGGAGATGTCCGCGCCCACATGGGGGTCGTAGTAGCTGACGGCGACGCCCATCCGGCGCAGGAACGTGTCGCAGAAGTGCCGGGTCGGCTGGTAGACCGTGTCCACCATCAGCAGGTGGTCGCCGGCGCCGAGCACCGCGAGCAGCGCCGTGGTCACGGCGTTGAGCCCCGACGGGACCAGCGCCACATGGGCGCCGCCCTCGATCTCCTTCAGCGCGTCCGTCAGCGCGTCCACCGTGGGCGAGCCGCGGCGGCCGTAGCTGTAGCGGCCGGTGTGGCCCTCCAGATCGGCGACGGTGGGCGACAGCACGGTGGAGCCGCGCACGATCGGGGGATTCACGAAGCCGTGCTGGGCGGCCGTGTCGCGGCCGGCGTGAATCAGCGTGGTCAGCGGCCCGAAGGGCGTGTCGCCGTGGCGCGTCATTGGGCTGCCGCCTCACATTTTGATGCAGGAACACCGTTCATGCTGCGGCGCCGCCGGGATCGTCAAGCCTTGACCATTTTTTACAACTGGCGCGAAATTGGGCTCGCGGACCGCATGTTTCTTGGGCGAACATCGGGATGAAGGCGAGAGCCGGCGCTCTATGTGCTTCCCCATCCGCTCTTGCGAACAACAGACCGGGGAAGCCGGCCTCGCGGATCTTAAGCCAGCGGCCCCTCACGGCGAACAAGGCGAGCATCTTCCATGAAACAGTTCCTTACCGCTCTGGCGTTCGGCGCTTCGGCGGTCTTCGCGTCCGGCGCCGCCCACGCGGCGACCCTGGACCAGGTGAAACAGAAGGGCTTCGTGCAGTGCGGCGTCAGCACGGGTCTTCCGGGCTTCTCCAACCCCAATGAAAAGGGCGAGTGGACCGGTCTCGACGTGGATGTCTGTCGCGCGGTGGCCGCCGCGATCTTCGACGACGCCTCCAAGGTGCGGTTCACGCCGCTGACCGCCAAGGACCGCTTCACCGCGCTCCAGTCCGGCGAGATCGACGTGCTGTCGCGCAACTCCACCTGGACCTCGTCCCGCGACGCGACCCAGGGCCTGAACTTCACCGCCACCAACTATTACGACGGCCAGGGCTTCCTCGTGCGCAAGGAGCTCGGCGTGAAGTCGGCGCTGGAGCTGAACGGCGCCTCGATCTGCACCCAGTCCGGCACCACCACCGAGCTGAACGTCGGCGACTTCTTCCGCACCAACAACCTCCAGTACGAGGTCGTTGCTTTCCAGGGGCAGGAAGAGACGCTGAAGGCTTATGAATCCGGCCGCTGCGAGGTCTTCACCTCCGACCAGTCGCAACTCTATGCGCTGCGCCTGAAGCTCGCCAACAAGGACGACCACGTCGTCCTGCCGGAGCTGATCTCCAAGGAGCCGCTCGCCACCGCCGTGCGCCAGGGCGACGACCAGTGGTTCGACGTGGTGAAGTGGGTGCACTACGCTATGCTGAACGCCGAGGAAGCCGGCGTCACCTCCAAGAACGTGCAGGAGATGCTGAACTCCCCGAACCCGGACATCCGCCGCATGCTGGGCGTCGAGGGCAATTTCGGCGAGCAGCTTGGCCTGTCGAAGGACTGGGTCGTCCGCATCGTCTCCAAGGTGGGCAATTACGGCGAGGCCTTCGAGCGCAACGTGGGCTCCGGCTCGCCGCTGAAGATCGAGCGCGGCAAGAACGCGCTGTGGAACAAGGGCGGCCTGCAGTACGGCGCGCCGATCCGCTGATCCTGACGGGAATGCGCGCGGGCGGCGCGACGTCGCCCGCGCCACGTTCGATCACCGCATTGGGAGCCGCGCATGGCGATCACGCATGAGGGACCGACCGCCGGCGCGCCGGCCGGCGCCCGCGGGTCGATCTGGTCCAACGAGAAGACGCGCGGCTGGATCGCGCAGGGCGCGATCGGCGCCCTGGCGCTGCTGCTGGTGGGCGTCATGGTCTGGAACGCCCAGAGCAACCTCGCCAGCCAGCGCATCACCTCCGGCTTCGGCTTCCTGAGCCAGACCGCGGGCTTCAGCATCAACCAGACGCTGGTCGAGTACAGCGAAGCCTCGACCTACGCCCGCGCGCTGCTGGTGGGCCTGCTGAACACCCTTCTGGTCGCCGTGGTCGGCATTGTCTTCGCCACCATCTTCGGCTTTCTCGTGGGCGTCGGGCGGCTGTCCAAGAACTGGGTGGTGCGGCAGGTGTGCACCGCCTATGTGGAGGTGACGCGCAACCTGCCGCTGCTGTTCCATGTGCTGTTCTGGTATCTGGCGGTGCTGGCCGCGATGCCGGCCGCGCGCCAGAGCTATTCGATCTTTGGCGAGATCTACATCAACAACCGCGGCGTCTACATCCCGAAGCTGATCTTCGGCGACGGCAGCTACATCGGGCTGATCGCGCTGCTGGTGGCGGCCGCCGCCGTGGTCGCGCTGAAGATGTGGGCCACGGCCCGGCAGATGCGCACCGGCCAGCCGTTCCCCGTGCTCTGGACGTCGCTCGCGCTGCTGATCGGCCTGCCGTTCGTGGCGCTCGCGCTGGCGGGTTTCCCCGTCACCATTGAGGAGCCGGTGCTGAAGGGCTTCAACTTCACCGGCGGCTCGCGGCTGCTGCCGGAGTTCGCTGCGCTCACCATCGCGCTCTCGATCTACACCGGCGGCTTCATCGCCGAGATCGTGCGCGCTGGCATCAAGGCGGTGAGCCGCGGCCAGTCGGAGGCGGCGGCCTCGCTCGGGCTGAAGCCCGGCCTCGCGACCCGGCTCGTGGTCATCCCCCAGGCGCTCCGCGTCATGGTGCCGCCGCTGACCAGCCAGTACCTCAACCTCACCAAGAACTCCTCGCTCGCCGCCTTCATCGGCTATCCGGAGCTGGTGCAGGTGTTCGCGGGCACGACGCTGAACCAGACCGGACAGGCGATCGAGATCATCGCCATCACCATGGGCTGCTACCTCATCATCAGCCTCGTCACCTCCGCCTTCATGAACTGGTACAACCGGCGCGTGGCGCTGGTGGAGCGGTGAGGGACCGACCATGACCGACGCGACCTTCGGCGCCGAACGTCCCTTCGTCCGCGCCACGATGCTGGCGCCGGAGCCGCCGCCGGCCTCCGTCGCCGGCTTCTCGGGCTGGGCGCGATCCAACCTGTTCGCGGGACCGTTCAACACGCTGCTGACGGTGGTTTGCGCCGCGGGCGCCGTCTACGTGGCGTGGGTTCTGGTGGACTTCATGATCCTGCGCGCGGTGTGGACCGGCGCGAACCGCGAGGCCTGCCTCGCGCCGGGCACGGGCGCCTGCTGGCCCTTCATCACCGCGCGGTTCGGGCAGCTGCTTTATGGCTTCTACCCCGCCGACCAGCATTGGCGTCCCGCCACCACCTTCTTCGTGGCTGTGGCGCTGATCGCGCCTCTGCTGATCCCGTCCGCGCCCTACAAGAAGCTGAACGCGCTTCTGTTCTTCGTGGCGTTCCCGATCTTCGCGGTGATCCTGCTCAGCGGCGGCCTGTTCGGCCTGCGGCATGTGGAGACCCGCGCCTGGGGCGGCCTGCTGGTGACGCTGGTGGTGGCGACCACGGGCATCGTCGCGTCGCTGCCGCTCGGCGTGCTGCTGGCGCTCGGGCGGCGGTCGAAGCTGCCGCTGATCCGCTTCCTGTCGATCGCCTTCATCGAATTCTGGCGCGGCGTGCCGCTGATCACGGTGCTGTTCTTCGCCACCTACATGCTGCCGCTGTTCCTGCCCTCGGGCTGGACCATCGACGGGTTGCTGCGGGCGCTGGTGGGCGTGGCGCTGTTCTCCGCGGCCTACATGGCCGAGGTGGTGCGCGGCGGCCTGCAGGCGATCCCGAAGGGGCAGTACGAGGGCGCCCAGGCGCTCGGCCTGCGCTACTGGCCGATGATGCTGCTGATCGTGCTGCCGCAGGCGCTGAAGCTGGTGATCCCGGGCATCGTCAACACCTTCATCGGCCTGTTCAAGGACACGACGCTGGTGGCGATCGTCTCGATCTTCGACTTCCTCGGCATCATCCGCGCCGGCTTCGCCGACCCGAACTGGGCGACGCCCGTCACCGTCTACACCGGCTTCGCCTTCGCCGGCGTGATCTATTTCATCTTCTGCTACGGCATGTCCCGCTACTCGCGCTTCGTCGAAGAGCGGCTCGACACCGGCCACACACGTTGATTTCGGAAGGATCGAGACCCATGGCGGAATCCGTCGTCGACGCCGAGGATCTGGCGAAGGCCGAACAGGCCAAGATCTCCAAGGAGACCGCCGTCGAGATCATCGGCATGTCCAAATGGTACGGCGAGTTCAACGTGCTGAAGGACATTAACCTGAAGGTTCGCCGCGGCGAGCGAATCGTCATCTGCGGGCCGTCGGGGTCCGGCAAGTCGACGATGATCCGCTGCATCAACCGGCTGGAGGAGTTCCAGAAGGGCCAGATCATCGTGGAGGGCACGGAGCTCACCAACGATCTGAAGAAGATCGACGAGATCCGCCGCGACGTCGGCATGTGCTTCCAGCACTTCAACCTGTTCCCGCATCTGACCATCCTCGAGAACTGCACGCTGGCGCCGATCTGGGTGCGCAAGATGCCGAAGAAGGACGCCGAGGAGCTGGCGATGCACTACCTGAAACGGGTGCGCATCCCGGATCAGGCGAAGAAATATCCCGGCCAGCTCTCCGGCGGCCAGCAGCAGCGCGTCGCCATCGCCCGGGCGCTGTGCATGAAGCCCAAGATCATGCTGTTCGACGAGCCGACCTCGGCGCTCGACCCCGAGATGGTCAAGGAGGTGCTCGACACCATGGTCGGCCTCGCCAACGACGGCATGACCATGCTGTGCGTGACCCACGAGATGGGCTTCGCCCGTCAGGTGGCGAACCGCGTCATCTTCATGGACGCCGGCCAGATCGTGGAGATGAACGAGCCGAACGCCTTCTTCGCCAACCCCCAGCACGAGCGCACGAAGTTGTTCCTCAGCCAGATCCTGCACTGACGGGAACCGGAGGCCGGCGTCGGGCGCTGTCTCGCT
The DNA here is from genome assembly GCF_042679725.1 of Methylopila musalis. Classification (NCBI taxonomy): domain Bacteria; kingdom Pseudomonadati; phylum Pseudomonadota; class Alphaproteobacteria; order Hyphomicrobiales; family Methylopilaceae; genus Methylopila; species Methylopila musalis. The sequence goes on along the minus strand of NZ_JBHTMX010000013.1, from coordinate 8,345 downwards.
GACAGTTGTTTCAGGAGGAACGCCACATGGCCGGACAGGACACGCCGAAGACGACCGACACGCCCGAGGACGACGCGGCGGACAAGGCCGGGACCGGGGCCGGCGGCAGCCCGACGCAGGGGCGGCCCGAGCCGGGAACGGGCGCGATCGCGCCCGACGATCTGAACTCCGAGAACGACGACGGCGCGGGCTGAACGCGCCCTCCCGTCACGCCGCGGGGTCGAAGTCCACGTCGTCGCGGATGCGCCGGAACTCCGCCAGCATGTCGGCGTCGAGCTTCGGACCCATGCGCACCATCAGCTCGTAGGCGTCCGTGGCCGACATCGCGTCCTTGTAGGGGCGGGGCGTGATCAGCGCCGCGTAGATGTCGCAGATTGTGAGAAGCCGCGTCAGATCGCCGATCTCCCGGCCGCTGAGGCCGTCTGGATAGCCCGAGCCGTCCAGCATCTCGTGATGGCTGCGGACCACCGCGAGCTCTTCCGGGCAGAAGCCGTCGCGCCGGGCGAGCAGGTCGTAGCCGATCACCGGGTGAGAACGCATGATGGTCCATTCGGCCGGCGTCAGTTGCCCCGGCTTGTCCAGAATGGCGAGCGGGATGCGGGACTTGCCGATGTCGTGCAGGGCGGCTGCGCGGGTCAGGCGCATGCGGTCGCGGGCGCAGAAGCCGAGCCGGGTGGCGAAGGCGGCGGCGAGGCCCGTCACCGTCAGACAATGCTGGTAGGTCACGTCGTTGTAGGATCGGAGCGCGCTGAGCCACGCCTTGACGCCGTCCTGCTTGATCGCGCCCAGCACCACGTCGGCGTGCGCGGTCACCGTCTGCAGGCTCGGCGGCTCGCCGTTCTGGCCCGCCGACATCATGTCGTCGAAGCTTGCGCTCGCCTCGACGATGCGTGAGCGCAGCGCCTCGCCGGCGAGGCCGGTGTCCGACCGCTCCTGAAGCGCGCGGACCGCGCGGATGATGTCCTGGTCGCTGGCGCCCGGCGGGAGCACGCGGGTGGCGCCGAGCGCATAGGCCTGAACCTGCTCGCGGCGGTCTTCCGTTCTCAGCAGGCACACCACGGGAACGTCGCGCTGTTTCAGCGCACGCAGGGCGCGGCGCAGCCAGTGGACCGCCGCCTCATTGTCAAAGGCCACATCGGTGACGACGGCCTGCGGCGCGCCCGCATCTGAGGGGAGCGGCTCGAACGCGCCGCGCCAGAGGGAATGCGCCGCGCCAAGCTGTTTCGCGAGACGGCGGCCCCGTTCGGCCTCGTCCGTCAACAGCAACATCGGGCATGCTCCATGAGGCGACTTCACACCTCAAGTAAGCAGACCGCCCCTTAAGAACAGTTTACCCGCAACGGTACGAAAACGCGCCGTAGCGTCGTATTGCACTGCAAGATCATGCGGTTTCGCGGGTCACGGACAGCCATTCACGCGCGCGCGCCTCCGGATCGGCGTTCCCGAGCACGTCGTTGACCACGGCGACCACGTCGGCTCCGGCCGCGAGGCACTGCGTGGCGCGGTCCGGCGTCAGACCGCCGATCGCCACCAGCGGACGGTCGCCGATCCGCCGTTTCCATTCGCCGATCCGCTCCAGTCCTTGGGGCGGGAACGGCATCTTCTTCAGGATGGTCGGCCAGATCGGGCCGAGCGCCACGTGGTGCGGATCGACGGACAGCGCCCGGTCGAGCTCTTCGGGCGTGTGGGTCGAGACGCCGAGACGGATGCCGGCAGCGCGGATCGCCTTCAGGTCGGCGCCGTCCAGATCCTCCTGCCCGAGATGCAGGACGCTCGCGCCCTCGTCGATGGCGATGTCCCAGTAGTCGTTCACCACCAGCGTCGCGCCGCTCGCGGCGCAGAGGCCGAGCGCGCGCCTCACCTCGCCGTAGATCTCGCCGCGCGGCTTGTCCTTGACGCGCAGCTGGATCAGACGGGCGCCCACGGCGGTCAGGCGGGCCACCCAGTCGGCGCTGTCGACGACCGGGTAGAACGGATCGAGGCGCGCGCTCATGCGAGGCTCGCCCGGCCGAACACCGGCGTGGACGGCGCCGCCATGTCCCGCGGCTCGATCGGATCGGCGAGATAGGCCACGCGGCCCGCCTCGATGGCGCGGGCGAAGGCGGAGGCCATGGCCACCGAATCGCCCGCCTTCGCCACCGCCGTGTTCAGCAGCACGGCGTCGTAGCCGAGCTCCATGGCGGCGGCCGCGTGGCTCGGCTTGCCGATGCCGGCGTCAATCACCAGCGGGGTGTCGGGGAAATGCGCCCGCAGCGAGCGCAGGCCGTAGACGTTGTTGAGGCCGAGCCCGGTGCCGATCGGGGCGCCCCAGGGCATCAGCACCTTGCAGCCCGCCTCCAGCAGACGCTCGGCGACCACCAGATCCTCGGTGGTGTAGGGAAACACCTCAAAGCCGTCGTCGCACAGGATGCGGGCGGCCTCTACCAGACCGAACACGTCCGGCTGCAGCGTGTCGGCGTCGCCAATCACCTCCAGCTTGATCCAGGACGTGCCGAACACCTCCCGCGCCATCTGGGCGGTGGTCACGGCCTCCTGCACCGAATGGCAGCCGGCGGTGTTGGGCAGCACCTTCACGTTGAGGTCGGCGATCAGGCCCCAGAAGTCCTGCCCCTCCCGCAGGCGACCGGACTCCCGGCGCAGCGACACGGTGAGGATGTCGGTTCCCGACGCCCGCGCCGCGTCCGCCAGCACGAGCGGCGAGGGGTATTGCGCGGTGCCGAGCAGCAGCCGCGAGCGCAGCTCGACGCCATAAAAGGTCAGCATGTCATCCTCCCTGCCGGGGCGCGACGATCTCGATCCGATCGCCGTCGTTGAGCGCGGTCGTGGCGCGGGCGCGGGCGGGCACGAAGGCGCCGTTCAGCGCGGTCGCCACCACGGCGTCGCCATAGTCCAGAATCTCGAGCGCCCGCGCGAGATCGGAGGCCGCGAGATCAAGCGCGTCGCCGTTCACGATCAGCTTCATGGCCGCTCCCTGTCTGTCCGAGCACGGCCTCCGCCACCGCCCGCGCGCAGGTGGGCGACAGCAGGAAGCCATGGCGATAGAGACCGTTGACGTAAGTCACGCGGCCGCGGCTTTCAACGCGCGGCAGATTGTCGGGGAAGGCCGGCCGCACGTCCGCGCGGGTCTCGAGGATCTCCGCCTCGCCGAAAGCCGGATGCAGCGCGAAGGCCGCGTTGAGCAGATCCGCCACCGAGCGCACCACCGGCCCGCGCCGCTCCGCGCTCTCGAGCATGGTGGCGCCCAGCATGAACACGCCGTCGCCGCGGGGCACCACGTAGAACGGGATGCGCGGATGCAGCAGCCGCACCGGGCGCGCGAAGGCGATCTCGGTGGTGCGGACCACCAGCATCTCGCCGCGCACGCCGCGCAGGTCCGGAACCGCCTCGCGGGCGGCGAAGCCCCGTGCGTCCACCACAGCGTCGCCCTCGGCCTCGTCCGCTGTCGCCGCGACGCCGTAGCGGATCTCGCCGCCGAGCGCGACGAGGCGGGCGGCGAGCCCGGCCAGCGCCGCGCGGGGATCGAGATGAGCCTCGCGGGGAAAGAACAGGCCGGAGCGGAAGCGGCCGGCGAGGTCCGGCTCCAGCGCCGCGATGGCCTCGGCGTCCACGGTCTCGAACGCCTCCGTGCGGCGGGCGAAGCGGGCGAGCTCGGCATGGTCGCGGGCCGGCGCCACCACCAGCGTGCCGGCCTGCGTGACACCGTCCACCGCCTCGGGCCACCAGTCGAGCGCGGTCCGGCCGTCCCGCAGCACCGCCTCGTCCGCGCTTTCCCGCTCGCACCAGGGCGCCAGCATGCCGCCGGCGGACCACGAGCAGGCGAGGGCGCCCAGACGGTCGCCGCGCTCCAGCACGGTCACGGAGACGCCGAGCAGCGCCAGCTCCTCCGCCGCGGTCAGGCCTGCGACGCCGGCTCCCAGCACTGTCACGCGCATGGGCGCGATCCTTTCCATGCAGCGGGCGCGGCGGACGGAAGAGGCGCGGGGACGGAAGCCATGGATCGTTCGCCCCGTTCCTTCGCCGGCACGACCCGGATCAGGTTCAAAGGGTCCGGCGATCGCCGTCTCAGCCCGGTCGGGGCGCCCCTCGGAGAGCCCGGACGATGGGATGCTGGAGCCGGCGTGTCAACGGGTCGCAGGCCTCCGCGCCGTGTCTCCGCGGCGTCACAGAACCGAAAAAGATGACGGGTGGACGAAATGGTGCGTTGCAAACTAAGATAGTGCTATGCAGCATAAGTAAATTGTGTGAACCTCGAAAGATTGTTGCGTAGGGCGTCGTCGTTTTGGCGTCCGCAAGCGTTCTGCTCCGGCTCGAACGTCGCTTTCGTATCGAGCCGCTCTCGCGCGGGCTCATTGCTCGCACCTGTCCACCGGGGCTTCGGCCCGCGAGGAGGAGTGAGGCGGGACCTATGGCGAACGGCTCCGGCATCGGGAAGCTGGTTTCGACGCTCGCCGTCGTGGCCTTCGCGCTCACGGTTCAGGGCGGCGCCGGCGGCATGTCGTCTCCGCCCGCCTTCGCCGCCGACGGCGCCTATTCCGGCGCGCCGCGCTGGGGCGCAGGCTCCCTCGCAGATCCCCGCCGGTTCGCCAGCGCCGAAGCCGAGGCCGCGGTGGAGAGCGCCTGCGCCTCCACGGCGCCGTTCCTGGTGCTCGACACCTTCCGCTACCACCGCGCCGCCAATCTCGACGACGACCTGACCGATCCCGATCACCCGGAGGCGGTCCGCGTCAGCCATGGCGATCTCGTGGCCGCCATCGCCGGCCTCAGCCATGCGCGGGTGACGGCCTATCAGATCGACCCGGTGTTCAACGCCGCCACGCTGGCGCGCGACATGGCGCGGCTCGCGGCCGACATTGAGTCCGGGCGGATCGAACGGCCGGCGGCCGTGATCAGCTCCATCGTGCTGCCGGTCGATCTGGACGACGTGAACCGCCAGCTCGGCCCCTCCGACCGCATCGCGCACGGCGACATCTCCCGCTTCCGGGCGAAGGCGCTGGACGCGCTGGCGCAGCTCGCGGGCGGCGACAACCCGTACCGCATCGTCCGCGACGCCATGGCGAGCCTGCGCGCGCGGGGCGTGCCGGTGTTCGTGGCGGCGGGCAACACCGCGCCCGACCGGCTGGTGAACATGCTGGCGCTGAACGAGGGCGTCTACGCCATCGGGGCGCTCGGCGCGGACGGCCGGCGCACCGACTACACCAGCACGCCGGATCTGGTGTCGGTCTGGACGCCGGGCCAGTTCGTCGTCACCGAGACCGAGGGCGGCGTCGGCCTCAACCGCGACCGGGAGCCGGTGTTCCGCGGCCCGGCCTTCGCGGAGGAAAAGGCGCTGATCGCGCGCTACGTCGGGCGTCTGCCGGCCGAGGTCGTGATCGCGCCGCCACCGGCGCTGGCGGCCCTGCCGCAGGACGCGAGCCGCCGCATGCGCCTCGGCTTCGCCCGCAAGGCGCTGCGCGAGGGCCTGTACCCCACGGCCGATCTGCTGGCGCTTTACGGCTACCCCTCCACCTCGGGCCATGTGCGGCGGTCGCTGCAGCAGGGCGCCTACATGCATTACCCTTCCGACACGATCTTCTCGGTGGACCGGGACGGACGGCTCGCCTTCGATCCGCTGGGCGACGGGCGGCCGGGGCAGCTGGCGGTGAACGACGCCACCTCCTTCGCGGCTCCCAACGTCTGCGCCTCCGGCCCCGCCGCCACGCGGGTCGCCAGCGGCGAGCCTGTGCGGGCGGCGGGCGCGCGCTAGAACACCTGGCGCGGGGACCGGGCGGGGGCGCTCCGACAGGTTGGGCTTGAGCGCAGCGCGCGGCGCGGCCAAAATCACGGCTCCGCGAGGCAGGAGTCGTCATGTCGGATCGGCACAGCATCACGCCCGAGGCGCTGGCGCGTCGCATCGCGCAGGGGCGGGGGCGCGCGCCGGCCGATCTGGTGATCAAGGGCGCCCGGGTGCTGGACGTCGCCACCGCCACGCTGTTCGAGAGCGACGTGGCGATCGCGGGCGACACGATCGTCGGCACCTTCGGAACGTACGACGGCGCCGAGATCGTCGACGGGCGCGGCCTCACCGTGGTTCCGGGCTTCATCGACGCCCACGTTCACATCGAATCGTCGCTGCTGACGCCGGCCGAATTCGAGCGCTGCGTGCTGCCCCATGGCGTGACCACCGCGATCTGGGACCCGCACGAGATCGCCAACGTGCTGGGTGCGGATGGCATCGACTACGCGCTGCGCGCGGCCGAGGCGGCGGTGATGGACATCCGGGTCAACCTGTCCTCCTGCGTGCCCGCTTCGCCGCTGGAGACCTCCGGCGCGCGGCTGGAGGTCGAGGACCTGCTGCCCTTCGTCGGACGGCCCAAGGCGCTCGGCCTCGCCGAGTTCATGAACTTTCCGGGCGTGCTGAACGGCGATCCGGGCTGCATGGCCAAGCTCGCCGCATTTCAGGGCGCCCATATCGACGGCCACGCGCCCCTGGTGCGCGGGCTCGATCTCAATGGCTATCTCGCCGCCGGCATCCGCACCGACCACGAGTCCACGTCCTACGAGGAGGCGCTCGAGAAGCTGCGCAAGGGCATGACGGTGCTGATCCGCGAAAGCTCGATCGCCAAGGACCTGCGCGCGCTCTGGTCGCTGATCACGCCCGAGACCTCCGCCTTCGTGGCGCTCTGCACCGACGACCGCAACCCGGTGGAGATCGAGGCGGAGGGCCATCTCGACCACATGATCCGCTGGGCGATCGGGCAGGGCGCGCCGGCGGCCCATGTCTACCGCGCGGCGAGCTGGTCGGCGGCGAACGCCTTCGGCCTGCGCGACCGGGGGCTGGTGGCGCCGGGCAAGCGCGCGGACCTCGCGCTGCTGTCCGATTACGAGGGCTGCCGGGTCGAGGCGGTGATCGCCGGCGGGAGGCTGGTGCGCGACGCGCTGTTCGAGGGCCGGGCGGGACCGGCGCCCGTCGGGCTCGACAGCATGAAGGCCGAGCCCGTGCGCGCCGCCGATCTGGCGCCGCGGGGGCGGGCCGGGCGCCATCCGGTGATCGGCGTCATCCCCGACAAGATCGTCACCGAGCGGCTGGAGCTGGAGCTTCGCGCCCCGGACGGCGTTCTCGCCGCCGACGTGGCGCAGGACGCGCTGCCCGTGGCGGTGGTCGCCCGGCACGGGGTGAACCGCAACATCGGCCGCGGCTTCGTGAAGGGCTTCACGCTGGCGCGGGGCGCGATCGCCTCCTCGGTCGGCCATGACAGCCACAACATCTGCGTGGTGGGCGTCGATCCGGAGGACATGGCGGTCGCCGTCAACCGGGTGATCGCGCTCGGCGGCGGCTTCGTGGTGGCGGCCGGGGGAGAGCCGCGGGCCGAGCTCGCCGCGCCGCTCGCGGGCCTCATGAGCCTTGAACCGCACGAGGCGGTGCGCGACAAGCTGCTTTCCCTGCGCGCCGCGGCGCGCGATCTCGGCTGCGGGCTGTCGGAGCCGTTCCTGCAGGTGGCGTTCCTGCCGCTCGCGGTCATTCCTCATTTGAAGATCACGGATTTCGGGCTGGTGGACGTGGACAGGTTCGAGGTCGTCGCCCAGTGAGGGTTCGAAAACAGGGCCGCCCGTATGGCGGATGAGTTCGATCGGCTACTCGCCGGTCTGCCGAAGCGTCGCGTGCTCGTGGTGTCGGACCGTTACCCGCCGGACGAGGCGGGCGGCGCGGAGCGGAGCCTGCATCTGCTGCTGCGCGAGCCGCGCCTGCGCGATCAGGTTCTGGTGACGACGTTCGAAAAGGGCGTGGCGGCGCCCGTGCTGCGGACGGTGGACGGCGTGCACGCGCTGGCGCTTCCGGCCCGCGCCGCCTGGCCGCTGCACCGGCTGACCCAGGCCGAGGTCAACAAGCTGAAGCGTCGCCCGTTCGGGCTGAAATGGATCGCCTTCGCGCGTCAGGCCGCGGCCGAACTGGCGGAGGCGCCGCCCGAGCGGGCGGAGGCCTTCGCGGCCCGCTATCTGGCGCGGCCGCCCGGCGGGGTCGCCATGACCCACCGCACCACCCCCGGCGGCGCCCATGAGCAGGCGCTCGCCCGCATCATCGCGCAGGTCGAGCCGCGGCTGATCCACGCCGACAACGCCCGCGCCATCGAGGTGGCGACCGGCGCCGCGCCCGCCGGGCTGCCGATCGTGGCGGTGATGCGCGACCACCGCTTCTCGACGCCGCGTTTCGACCAGCATCTGGAGCCCGCCGAGCGGCCGCGGACATGGGCGGAGACGCTCGCCGCCCGCTTCGCCGACGAGGCGCTGGCCTTCCGCCGCTTCGGTCTGGACCGCGCCGCGCTGCCGCTCGCCGCGAGCGCCCATCTGGAGCGGCTGGCGCGCGAGAC